>CAMYBO010000001.1 GCA_947254045.1 uncultured Granulicatella sp.
CATGTCTGTGGCTTTTATGTAAGGAAAAATTGAGAATTTAGGCTCAATTTTTAGCCATGAGACCGAAGGCCTGCTGGCGTCCTTTTACTACTATAAAATAACGTTTTAAAATAATTTTATAGTTCTTCCGCTTTATAGATTGTATATCCTTCGTAATAATAACTATAATCAATTCCTTTCATATAAAGAACTCGATTATGAATATCATTCGTTAAAGCTTGTTTTAATAGATGCTTAATTTCGACATCCTTAATAGAGCTTCGTTCCATAGCAAGTAAATAATCATCCTTATCTACCTTACTCTAGTCAATGACTTGTTGTAATTCCTTCTAATCTTCTCTTCAATTCTGGCAAGTTCTACAGAATCAGTTAAATGCAGTTTGTTTTCTACAACCATAGATACTTCCTTACCCTTTCTTCGCTAATAATGTCGCAAATCTGAAACGTAGACGATTGCCGTTTTCGTCTGTTTTGTGGAGTTCGCCAAAGTCTTCATTATATTTTAAAATTTCCCAACCAGCATAATACTCTAGTAATTCGCCTTCTTTAAAAGTAAATGGGAAATTCACAGGACAAGGTGCATCTTCAGTTGACATCGCAGCGACGATTAAATTATAGCCACCAGAAGCTGTGTGAGATTGCATATTTTCAATAACATCTGGAATGACTTCTTCATGTAAGAACATCAATATAACCGTTGATACAATCCAATCATATTGTCCGCCAGGAATATCCGCACATTCAATGTCGTATGGCTCCACTTCAAGTAAAAGTCCTTCTTGAGCAGCTACTTCTTGTAATTTTTGTAAGCTTGGAACATTCCAATCCAATGAAGTGACGTCATATCCTAATGAAGCAAGGTATAAGCTATTACGACCTTCTCCACTTCCTAAGTCAAGTACACGTCCTTTTGGAATCAGCGGTTGAGCAGCTAATACTTCAGAGTGAGTCTTAGTATAGCCATATTTTTTTGCAAAATAATCTTCTTTTTTACAGAAAAATTCTAAATAACATTCGATATCGTCACTTGCTTTAGCGATTCGATGCCACTGTTGTGGTTCCACCAATGGAATAGGAGTAGTCGCATTTAGTAGTACAGTATCACTAACGCTACCATCCTCGTTTAAAAATTCAAACGTGATTTCTCCTTTTAAAATATGTAGTTGTGCCCATGTGCCCACCTTTGTATTATGCATTTTTTTAAACGGTTCAGGCAAAGTCTCCGCCGTCCACAGGGGCATTTTTTTATAAGAAATTAAATTGTTCATGTATATCACCTCGTAAGTTCATTGTAGAAAAAAGAAGAGGGATATGCAAGGAAAATTATATAGGCAAAACTTATAACAAGTGATAGTAATCTAGAAATTGACTGCAATGGAGTTTGTTGGTATTCTAGTTTCATAGTCATAATGCACTGTGACAAGGAGAGTAAAAGTGAATCTATTTTAGAGAGTCTCGGTTGGGTGAAAAGAGATAATAGTTGAAGCTTTGAAGATGGCCTTTGAGTGCTAATCGTTGAATCATTAAACGATTACGGGAAAGCCCGATATAGCTTTTCAGTTTAAATGAACTGAATGAGGCAGAATTTGTGAGAATTCTGTAAATAAAGGTGGTAACACGAGAGAACTCGTCCTTTGGTTGGTTAGTAAGACCAAAGAGCGGGCTTTTTATTTGCTTGAAAGGAGAAACAAATGATTGAATTAAAAAATATTGATGTAACATTTCAGCAATCAGGCAAAACTGTTGAAGCTGTGAAGCAAGTAAATATTACGATTGAAGATGGCGATATTTATGGAATTATCGGTTATAGTGGTGCTGGGAAAAGTACATTAGTACGTACCATCAATTTATTACAACGTCCAACAAATGGAACAGTAACGGTTTCAGGAGTGGAGTTAACAAGTTTAAAAGAGGCTCAATTAAGAGATGCTCGTAAAAAAATCGGAATGATTTTCCAACATTTCAATTTGATGAATACTTTATCGGTATTTGACAATGTTGCCTTTCCATTAAAACGCTCAGGATTATCTAAAGCGGAAATTAAGGAAAAAGTTGAGTCACTTCTACACTTAGTAGGATTGGAAGATAAAATTACAAGTTATCCAAAACAATTATCTGGGGGACAAAAACAAAGGGTTGCGATTGCGAGAGCATTAGCGAATGATCCAGATGTTCTATTATGTGACGAAGCGACAAGTGCATTAGACCCTAAAACAACCGAATCTATTTTAGAACTTTTGAAAAAAGTAAACGAACAGTTAGGCATTACAATCGTGATTATCACTCACGAAATGCAAGTTGTAAAAGAGATTTGTAATAAAGTTGCCGTAATGGAACAAGGTTTAATTATTGAACAAGGATCAGTATTAGAAATCTTTACGAATCCACAAAAACCATTAACGAAAGATTTCATCGATACAGCAACACATATTAACAAAGGAATTGAAACAGTTCTACAACATGAACATTTACTAAACTTAAATCCTGGAGATGTTCTTGCGAAAATTTCATTTGTGGGTGTTTCAACAGGAGAACCACTGATTACGAAATTATCAACTCAATTCCAAGTAGCAGCGAATATTTTATTTGCCAATGTGGAAGTCATTCAAGAGACTGCTGTTGGAACTTTACTAGTAGGTTTATCTGGTGAAGCTGAAAAAATTCAACAAGCCATCGAATATATTCACCAATCAGGTGTTCAAACAGAAATTCTAGATGAACCAAAGGAGGTTGAATAAGATGAACTTACACCAATTATTTCCAAATATTGATGCTCGTGTAACTCAAGAAATTATTAAAAGTACGATTGATACATTATTAATGGTAGGAATTACAGGCTTAATTGCTGGAGTATTAGGGATTGCTTTAGGAGTTGTGTTAGTCGTTACTCGTGAAGGCAATATTTTAGAAAATAAAATTCTATATGTGACTTTTGATAAAGTGGTGAACCTATTCCGTTCGATTCCATTTATCATTTTAGCGATGTTATTAATCCCATTAACAAGATTAATTGTTGGGACTACAATAGGAATTCCTGGTGCGATTGTGCCACTAGTCATTGCAACTGTTCCATTCTTCTCACGACAAGTACAATTAGCTTTGTTAGAAGTGGATAAAGGAGTGATCGAAGCTTCAATCGCTATGGGATGTACACCATTGGAAATTATTTTCCGTGTGTACTTAAAAGAAGGATTGCCAAGTTTAATTCGTGCTTCTTCTCTAACAACAATCAGCTTAATTGGGTTAACAACAATGGCTGGTGCGTTTGGAGCTGGTGGAATTGGTAACTTAGCAATTTCAAGAGGATACAATCGATTCCAAGGAGACGTAATCGTAGTAGCAACGATTATTATGTTGATTATTGTATTTATCAGCCAAGCAGTCGGGGACTTCCTAGAAAAAAGAGCTACTAAATAAAAGGATACGAGATTGAGCGTTTTGAAACGAAACACTGGAGCGACGCACACAAAGCAACGTAGTTGTGTGGGGGTGGCGTGAAGTGGACGTCGTTTCAGCGAAATCGAGTTCAACTAAAAAAGGATACGAGATTGAGCGTTTTGAAACGAATCGCTGGAGTGAGAAACTCACAATAAAAAGGATATTGAAATAAATTTAAACACAAAAAAAGAGGGATTTATAGATGAACATTAAAAAATTATTTGTAACAGCATTAGCAGGATTAACATTAGCAGCATGTGGACAAGGAGCTCAAACTTCTTCAAGCTCAACCCAAGCAGCAGATGCTAAAAAAGAAGCAAAAACAGTTAAATTAGGAGTTAACGCAGGAAATCAAGATGTATGGGATGACGTTATTAAACGCTTAAAAGAAAAAGAAAACATCAATGTTGAATTAGTAGAATTTACTGACTATGTTCAACCAAACCAAGCTTTAGAAAATGGAGATGTTGACTTAAACTCATTCCAAACAATTATTTACTTAGAACGTTTCAACAAAGAACAAAATACTCACATCAAACCAATTGGATATACTGTAATTGCGCCAATGGGTGTGTACTCTAAAAAAATTAAAAACGTTAGCGAGTTAAAAGAAGGAGATACAATCGCAATCCCAGAAGATACTTCTAATAACTCTCGTGCATTACGCTTACTACACGCAGCTGGCGTCATCAAATTAAAAGATCCAAGTAACACATTAGTGACTAAAGATGATATCGTAGAAAATCCTAAGAAAATTGACATTAAAGAATTACCAGCTGGACAAACAGCTCGTGCTTTAGACGATGTAGCAGCTTCATTAATCAACAATGGTTTTGCAGTTGAAGCAGGATTCCAACCAACTAAAGATTCAATCTTTATTGAAGAAATCACAGATTCATCTCAACCATACTACAATGTCATTGCTGCTAAAGAAGGTAACGAAAACAACGAAGTTTACAAAACAATCGTTAAATACTACCAATCACCAGAAACAGCTAAGAAAATTGAAGAAGTTTCAAAAGGTGCAAACGTACCAGTTTGGGAAAAAGCTTCCTTAAAATAATTCATAAGAATTAATCATTTTAATCATCATTCATCTCCAAAGAGGCATGCTCGTCATGCCTCTTTATTACAATCGAAAGAAGGAATTTTAATGAGCCAAATTAAAGAAAAAGCACAAGCTTTAGCAGAAGAGTTAGTAGCACTTAGAAGACATTTTCATGAAAATCCAGAATCAAGCTTGAAAGAATATAAAACAGCAGAAAAAATTCAAGAAGAACTAACAAAATTAAAGATTCCATTTAAAAAAATTGCAGATACTGGAACATTAGCGATTATTAAAGGAGAAAAACGTTGCAGTTGCAAATGCAGCAGCAAGCAAACAAGATGAATTACCAAGCACTGGTACAGCAGAATTAGGAGTATTCGCTCCAGCTGTATTATCAATCTTAGCAGGTCTAGGATTAGTAGCACCACAAGATAAAATAGAAGACAAATAAACATTGAATTCTTAAATGACAAAAGGATGACGGGCAATACCCATCATCCTTTTTGCGTTTCTATAATCCTTTTAAGGCTTCCTCAATGGTTGCTTTATCTTTTACATCATCAATAACGTTTTTGATTTTTCCTTCTTGATCCACAAAAATCATTGTTGGGATTGAATGAATTTCTAAAGCTTTTTGGAAGTTTTTTTCTTTATCAGAATAGTAATTGAATTCTAATTGATTATCTTTTAAGTAAGCTTGTCCTTTTTCAGGCGTTTCTCCTTTAACGAGTAGGTTTACTGGAACGAATTCAATAGTATCTTGATAGTTTTTTCTTAATTCATTTAGAATTGGTAATTCTTGTTGGCAATCTGTACACCAGCTAGCCCAAGCAACGTAAACAGTTTTCTTTCCTTTAAAATCAGCAGAAGTTTTTTCTTTTGAATCAGCTGTTACAATTGTTACAGATGGCATTGCTTCTCCGATTAAATCAGTCATTGATTTTTCTTTAGCGGTTGTTGTAGTGGCGGTAGTTGTAGCAGTGCTTGTTGTTGTATTTGATGTTGAAGGGGATTGGCACCCTGCAGCAAGTACGAGCATACTTCCGAATAAGATAGAACAAGATAGTATTTTTTTAGATTTTTTCATAAAATATCTCTCCTTTAAAACGATACGTTCATTGTATCACATTCTTGGTGAGAAAAAAAGGAACCCACCAACGAGGATTCCTTTTCTAGTTAGTCGTTAGCCTTGGATGCTGAATGTATATTTATGACCTTGAGTTAAGCTATGGTAGAAGCCTTTTCCTTCATATAGTTGGAAAACTTGTACACCAGCACGTTGTTGATCATCAGGATAAACATTTTTAACAAATGGATTTCCTGCCAAGATTTCTTCTAATCCTTCTTTTTCTAGTTCACGTACTTTTCCTTCGATACGAATCACTTGAATTAAGTAATCATCGTGTGAAAATGCGGCAATTGCAACATTAGGGTTTTCTTGTAATTGTTTGTAGAAATGAGTTTCTGGGCTTGTCATAAAGAACACTCCATGCTCATTAGCAACGCTGATGTGAATTGGACGTGAATGAGGTTTACCATCTTTATCCACTGTAGCAAAAATGGCTACTTCTAACTCTTCTAAAATGCGTAAAATTTCTTCTGTATTCATATTAACACTCCTTTTTTAATAATTGTTTTATTTGTTTCTCAACGGATAATGGAGAAGTTGTTGGGGCAAATCTAGCAACGACTTTTCCGGATGCGTCTACAAGGAATTTTGTAAAATTCCATTTGATTGAACTGCCAAATATTCCTTTTGTTTCTTCTTTTAATAATTGAAATAATGGATGAGTTTCTGGACCGTTAACGAGTACTTTACCAAACATTGGAAAAGTGACTTGATAATTGAATTGGCAACTTGAAGCAGCTTCTTCAGCGGTTAATGGCTCTTGGTTGGCAAATTGATTACAAGGGAATCCTAGAACGCTAAATCCTTGTTCGTGGTATGTTTCGTATAAGTTTTGTAATTGGGCAAATTGTGGAGCTAATCCACATCCGCTAGCGGTATTGACAATGAGTAATACTTGCCCTTTATAGTCTTCTAATGTGCCTGTTCCATCTAATGTAGGAACTTCTATTTCATAAAGTGACATGACTTCCTCCTATATTAAATGATAATGTTTTAATCCTTGAATGACGCCACCTTTATCATTATCTGCACTGACATAGTCTGCTTTTTCTTTTAATAATGGGATGGCATTTCCCATGGCAATTGCAATATCGACTTCTTGGAACATTTCTAAATCATTAGCACCATCTCCAAAGGCATAGGTAGTGATAAACTTATTATTTAAGGTACGTATTAATGCTCGAATGCCTGTTGCTTTAGAATTTCCAGCGGTAATGACGTCCATTGCATATGGGAAATTTCGAATAAATCTTAATTCTGGAAATGCTTGTTGGTAAGCTTCATCATTATTGCCTTTTGAAAGTAAGAGCATCATATTCACAGCTTGTTCTTTATAAAATGCTGGAACAACATCTGGTGTTGGTGTATGAATATATCCATAGGCTTCTTGTGCAAATGGGACTGATTCAATGATTTTAAAGGCATCAACGTTATAACACGTCATACCATGTCCATTTTCTTTTGCAAATTGGAGTAGTTTTTCAATCGTTTCTTTTGGGATTTCGTGATGAATTAAAATTTTACCTTTGAAAATCACGACTTGTCCATTCATAAAAACTCCAGAATGAATATTCGTAGACTGAATGACTTTCGAAACTTCGATAGGAGATCTTCCTGTTGCTAGAAGTGGTTCATACCCGTTTTCCTTTAATTGTTGAATCGCTTCTATGACTTCAAGGTCGACATGTCCTTTTTTATTTAAGAGTGTACCATCCAAGTCAAAAAATACTAAACCTTTCATAAAAACCTCCTTTTCATATTGCGTTCATTATATCACGAAAGTGATATGAATTGAGAATTGATGCTTAAAAAAATCATCTCCAAGAAAAGAATTTAAGGGCAATTGGTAGTAATTACACTATATTTATGGTAGAATTAAAAAGAATATTAATAGAGGAGGAAGATCCTTTGTATCAAACAATTTTAACATTGATGATGATTATTAGTGTGTTACTAATTATTATTGTAGCTATGCAACCATCGAAAACAAATGCAGCAAATTCATTATCAGGCGGTGCTGAGCAATTATTCGGGAAAACAAAAGCACGTGGATTTGAAGCATTCTTAATTCGAGTGACTGTTGGATTAGGAGCAATCTTTATGATTTTAGCAGTAGCCTTAGCGTACATCTCATCAAAATAAAAATGATTAAGCACAATGTTGAAGGAGTATCTCTAAGACATTGTGTTTTTCTATATAAAAATATTCGTTAAAGGTTGGAGTGGACAATTTGGAAGCAATTTGGTTAGAAGAAATAACAAATAAACGGGCGGTTATATTATTTCATGCATATACTGGGAAACCAACAGATCTGAGAATGTTAGCTTCCTTTTTACATCGTCATGATTATGCAGTTTATGTACCAGCATTTAGTGGACATGAACATTCAAATGCATGTGAAATTTTAAAAGAAACACCAGACAAATGGTATGAAGATGCAAAACAAGCGGTACAATTTGTAAGAAGTAAAGGGTATTCAACGATTGCTGCACTAGGATTATCGATGGGTGGTATTATGGCAGCAGCACTGGCAACTGATCAATTAGTGGAAATTGCGGGAACATTTTGTTCTCCTGTTTCAAAAAGAAATGCGCAATTGCCTGATTTGTTGAAGAGTTTTATAGCTTTTGCTACTCATTCCGGGATGTGTGAAGATGAAATGTTCACATTAGGAAAAAAAGCAAAGCAACAATTATTAGATTTACATAATTTTTCCGCTAAAGTGGCAGAAAAACTAGAACAAGTGACAGGTCCTTTTTATATTGCTCAAGGAGAATTAGATCGATTAGTCGACCCAGAAGTATCGATTGAAATGAAAGAAGCATTAGTGAATGCAGCCGTTGATTTTCATTGGTTTGAAAAATCAGGGCATGTCATTACAGTAGGAAAAGAAAAAGCAGAATTTCAAGAATCTGTATTAGAATTTTTAAACCAACAAGAATGGAGGTAAGAAATGAGAGAATCATTGAGAACCGTTTTGGTGTCCTTTTTTGAGGAATATGCACCAGAAAGTTTTTATGTAAAAGAAATTAGTGAACATTTTGGGATGAATCAATCTCAAGATTTTAAAATATTAGTAAAAGAATTAGCCGCATTAGAAGAAGAGGGCGTCTTAGAATTAAATCGAAATGGGAAATTTGGATTGAATCCTTTAAATCAAACGTTAAAAGGAACGTATCGTGCCAATGACAAAGGATTTGGATTTGTCACAGTAGTCGAAGGAGAACCAGATATTTTCATTCCTCGTGGAGATACAATGAGTGCAATGGATGGGGATGAAGTAGAATTAGTGATTACAGAACCAGCCGATAGCTATCGTCAACGCTCTGCGACAGGGAAAATTGTCCAAATTATTCAACGAAATACGACTCAAGTGGTGGGAATTTATACTCGATTTAGTTCAGAAACTGCAGAAGATACAGGATATTGCGGTGAAGTAGTCGTTAAAGATAAAAAAATAGCAGGAACTCGTTGTTTAATCCGTCCAAATGGTTTGCACCCAGTAGATGGAACAGTGGTCATTGTAGAATTAACAAAATATACGAATGAAAACAATCGTTCTTCATTAGAAGGAATTGTTGTCAAAGAAATAGGGTATAAAGATGCCGTAGGAATGGATATTTTAATGATTTTACAACAATTACATATTCCAACAGAATTTCCACAAGAAGTGATCGACCAGGCTAATCTTGTTCCTGAAGTCATCACAGATGAAGATCGACAAGGACGTAAAGATTTACGTGAACAATTAACGGTGACAATTGACGGAGCAGATGCCAAAGACTTAGATGATGCCGTAGCATTAACAAAACGTGAAGATGGAACATTTGAATTAACGGTTTCGATTGCGGATGTATCGTATTATGTAACGGAAAATTCAGCTATCGATAGAGAAGCTTTTGAACGTGGAACAAGTGTGTACTTAACGGACCGTGTTGTTCCAATGTTGCCACAACGATTATCAAATGGAATTTGTTCATTACATCCACATGAAGAACGATTAACAATGTCTTGTCGTATGGAAATTGATCGAAGTGGAACGATTTATCAATATGAGATTTTTCCAAGTGTTATTCGCTCAGACATGCGGTTAACATACAGTTTAGTGAATGAATTATATGAGAAAAAAGAAGTTGAAATTTCAGAAGAAATTCAGCAAATGTTGTTAGATATGAGAGAATTACATCATATTTTAGAAAGACGAAGAAAAGAACGTGGAGCGATTGACTTTGAAACACATGAAGCAAAAATTATTGTGGATGAACAAGGAGCACCAATCGATATTCAAATTCGTGAACGTGGAGTAGCAGAACGATTAATTGAATCGTTTATGTTAGCAGCCAATGAAACAGTTGCGATGCATTATCAACGTAGAAATGTTCCATTTATCTACCGTGTCCATGAACAACCACAACAAGAAAAGATGCAACGTTTCTTAGAATTTGTCACAGCATTTGGTATTAATATTAAAGGGACAAGCGACACTATTAGCCCGAAAAAACTGCAAAAAGCTTTGGATGAAGTCAAAGGGGAAACATATGAAGCAGTGGTATCAACAATGATGCTACGTTCCATGAAACAAGCCAAATATGATATTACCCCTTCTGGACATTATGGATTAGCAGCAGAAGATTATACTCACTTTACTTCACCGATTCGTCGTTACCCAGACTTAATTGTCCACCGTATGATTCGTCAATATGAAGGCAGTGGAAGTTTCTTATCGAAGCAACAAGAGGAACTAAATGCATCTAAATTAGAGAGAATTGCGGATCAATCGAGCAAAATGGAACGTTTAGCGGTTCAAGCAGAACGTGAAGTAGATGCGATGAAAAAAGCTGAATTTATGGCAGATAAGATTGGACAAGAGTTTGAAGGAATTGTTAGCTCGGTTACTAAGTTCGGAATGTTTGTAGAATTGCCAAATACTGTTGAAGGTTTAGTGCATATTACGCATATGAATCAAGATTACTTTAACTTTATTGAAAGTCATATGGTTTTAATTGGTGAGAGAACAGGAGTAACTTATCGAATCGGAGATCGTGTGAAAGTAAAATTAATTAAAGTCGATGTAGAAGCACATGAAATTGATTTTATTTTAGCATCTGACAATGCAGAGTTGATTACTCAAAATAAACGTCCTTCTAAAGGTAAAGAATCGCCAAAGAAATCTGCGAAAAAAGAAAGTAGAAGTAAAAAATCGAAGAAGTCTTCTAAAGATAAAGGAAGACAACATTTTAAAGCGCAAGCAAAGCAAAAACGTAGAAAAAAACATTCGTAAGGAGAATTCGGATGCCAAAAGGAACAGATAATAAAGTTTTAGCGCAAAATCGTAAGGCGAATCATGATTATACGATTCTAGATACGATTGAAGCGGGTTTAGTGTTAACGGGAACGGAGATTAAATCGGTTCGTCAAGCTAGAATGAATTTGAAAGATGGTTATTGTAGTTTTAAAAATGGGGAAGCCTTTTTAGTTGGGGTTCATATTAGTCCGTTTGAGCAGGGGAATATTTTCAATCATGATCCGCTTCGTACGAGAAAGTTATTATTGCATAAGAAGCAAATTCAAATGCTTGAGCAAGAGGTAAGACAGGCGGGAAATACGGTTGTTCCATTGAAGGTTTATATTAAAAATGGGGTTGCCAAGTTGTTGATTGGAATTGCGAAAGGTAAGAAAAACTATGATAAGCGTGAAGCGTTAAAACAAAAAGATATCAAACGAGATGTACAGAGAGAGTTAAAAAACTATAAATAGACTACGAAAGACTTCTTAATATAGTAGCATAGGACGGCAGCAGACCTTTGGTCTCATGCCTAAATTTCGAGCCTTGGTCTCGAAATTTCCTAATAATAGTAGCCGATGTTTCGGCTACTATTATGCATGCTACTATGAGGAAGTCTTTCTCCGTTTTTCTGTAAGGAAAAGTAGAGTAAATATTATCACTACCTGTCATGCAGAAAAATTATGGAATATAATAGTTAAAAACTATATTAAATATTCATCTAAAGTCGTTGACAATATATTGAATATATATTATATTATCTACAACAGATAAATAACTGATGCAATGAACAGATAAGTAAATAAAAGCGAACGTAAAAAGAGAGTCCGGTTGGTGAAAAAGGATGCAGGAACTTTATTGAAAATGGTCTGGGAGCAACAGGAGTGATAAAGCTTCTGCGAATGGTGCCCGATACCGTACTAGAGTATAAATATGTACTTATAGAGTAACAAGCTGTGAAGTTTGTTAAAAATAGAGTGGTAACGCGATCCTTCGCCTCTAGTCAAAAACTAAGGTGGAGTTTTTTTATGTCTCAAATACTTATAACATCAATTATCTGATTCGACGATTGACGGAAATCGCGCCCGTTAATCATCATTAATCAATGGAAAAGAAAAGGGGAATTTATTTATGAACATTTCAAAATTAATTAAAACAGCAGCGTTAGGATTAGTAGCTACAACATTAGTAGCATGTGGAAACGGAGCATCTCAATCAAAAGATACAGCAACAACGGCAGCTCCAAAAGTAGAAGATAAAAAGATTACAGTAGTATCTTCACCAGCACCACATGGTGAAATTTTAGAAGCAGCTAAATCAATTCTTAAAAAAGATGGATATGATTTACAAATCAATATCGTAAACGACTACGTAACACCGAACCAAATCGTATTCGGAGGAGATGCAGATGCTAACTACTTCCAACATACACCTTACTTAGAAAAATTCAATAAAGAACACAACGAAGATTTAGTAAGTATTGGTAATGTACACATCGAACCAATGGCTATTTACTCTAAAAAATATAAATCTTTAGCAGATTTACCAGAAAACGCAACAGTATATGCTTCAACAAACCCAGCTGAAGTTGGTCGTTTCTTATCATTCTTCACTAAAGCAGGTTTAATTAAATTAAAAGATGGTGTTAAACCAGTTGACGCTCAATTAAGCGATATCGTTGAAAACAAAAAGAATATTCAAATTAAAAATGAAATCGCTCCTGAATTATTAGTTTCAACATTTGAAGCTAACGAAGGAGATGCAGTAATTATCAACTCAAACTTTGCAATTGATGCAAAATTATCTCCTAAAAAAGATTCAATAGCATTAGAAGATGAAAGTTCACCATATGCAAACTTAGTAGCAGTTAAACCAAAAGATAAAGATTCAGATAAAATCAAAGCTTTAATCAAAGCATTACAAAGTGATGAAATCCGTAAATTTATCTCTGATAAATATTCAAATGGGTCTGTAATTCCTGCAAAATAATGGATAGAATAAAAGGTGTGGCACGCGCTATTTTGCCACATCTTTTTAGAATATAAGGAGAAGAATGATGATTAAAATACAAGAAGTTTCTAAAATTTATCATGGTAAACAAGGGACAGTTGAAGCAGTAAAAGATGTTTCGTTAGACATTAAAAAAGGTGAAATTTTTGGAATTATTGGTTTTTCAGGAGCAGGTAAAAGTACATTAATTCGTTTATTAAATGGTCTTGAATCTGTTACAACTGGTCATATTTTTGTCAATGATAAAGATATTACTACATTAAAGAAAAAAGAATTATTACAAGAACGTCGTAAAATTGCGATGATTTTCCAAAATTTCAATTTATTATGGTCACGTACAGTAGAAGAAAACATTGCTTTTTCATTAGAAATTGCAGGAGTAGCAAAAGATGTTCGCCAGAAAAAAGTAGCTGAATTAATTGAAATTGTAGGATTAACAGGAAGAGAAAAATCTTATCCTTCTCAATTATCTGGTGGACAAAAACAAAGAGTCGGAATTGCTCGTGCATTAGCCAATGATCCAGAAGTACTATTATGTGATGAAGCAACAAGTGCATTAGATCCAAAAACAACAAAAGATATTTTGAACTTATTAGTAGAAATTAATAAACGTCTAGGGTTGACGATTGTCTTAATTACACATGAAATGCATGTTGTTCGTCAAATTTGCCATCGTGTTGCTGTAATGGAACAAGGTAGAGTGGTTGAAACTGGGGAAGTATTAGAAGTGTTCAAAAATCCTCAACAAACGATTACAAAACAATTTGTTGGTGAAGAACGTTCTGAACAAGACTTAGCAGATGTTTTTGATCATTTATCAACTTTACTTCGTCCGGGAGTAGCTGTTCGTATTCAATATTTAGGAGATACTACTGCAGAAGGAATTTTATCAGAAGTGATTCGTAAACTAGATGTTTCGATTTCGATTTTACAAGCGCATGTAAATGTAACGCAAAAAGGTGTGCTTGGAAGTATGATTATTTTAATTGAAGAAGAATCTGCTAAAGCTGAAGAAGTAATTGATTACTTAAGAAAAGCAGAAATTATTGTGGAGGTATTAGAAAATGTTTAATGTGTTTTTAGCTCAAACGAGTTTTTCAGAATTATTCCAAGAGATGTTGAGTTTTAAAAATGTAGATTGGAATGAAGTGATTAAAGCAACAAATGAAACAGTTTATATGAGTTTTCTATCTACTTTCTACGTATTTATTATTGGTTTAGCACTCGGTTTATTTTTATATTTAACAAGTCCAGGCAGAAGTTTAGAAAATAAATGGGTGAATTTATTCCTTTCTGGAATTATTAATATTTTCCGTTCGGTTCCATTTATTATTTTACTTGCTTTATTAATGCCTTTTACGAAAGCATTGATGGGGACTATTTTAGGACCTAAGGGTGCGATTCCAACTTTAGTGATTAGTGCAGCTCCTTTCTATGCTCGTTTAGTGTCTATTTCATTAAATGAGATTCCATCTGGGGTTGTTGAAGCGGCTGAATCCATGGGTGCTACGACTCGTCAGATTATTACGAAGGTGTTAATTCCTGAATCGCTTCCTGCGTTAGTGTCTGGTATTACGGTAACAACGATTGCGTTAGTGGGTTCTACTGCTGTTGCGGGCGTTATTGGTGCTGGTGGATTAGGGAACTTGGCTTATATGATTGGTTTTACTCGTAATAAGCAGGATATTATTTTTGTGGCTACGGTTGCGATTTTAATTCTTGTGTTCTTGATTCAATTCGTTGGAGACTATGCAGTGAAGAGAATCGACAAACGTTAATATATTCGAAATAGACTTTGCGTGATAGTAGCAGAGGACGCCAAGAGACACCAAAGGTGGCTACTGGCGTCCTCTGCTACAGCCCCAAAAGTCCGTTGTAGTTTAATTTTGTTGAAAATGAAAATAACCTTTCCATGAAATTTACATGGATTACATTGCTAGAAGTGGTTGATATCTGTTAGGGTATCATACATTTTTATCCTAGAGTAAATACACATAACACTTGCTTTCTAGTCGTTTTTTCGGTAGTATAATGCATGGAATAGTAAGTTCTGAAATGGGTACAGAAAGTTCTTCATGGCTGAGAGAGAACCCCCGCTTTTAGAATTGAACCTACCAGAATATTGATTATGAAAATAATCCGGTTCACGTACCGTTATCACGTTCCAAGAGACATTTAACATGAAATGTAATTAAAGGTGGTACCGCGAGTCATTCGTCCTTTTTATAGGGAGAATGGCTCTTTTTGTTCCACGATATTTAGAAAAGGAGTGCTAATATGGCAGAAAAAACAAACTTACAAAGAGAAGATTTCTCAAAATGGTATATCCAAACGATTCAAAAAGCTGATTTAATGGATTATTCACCAGTGCGTGGATGTATGATTTTCAAACCAGATGGTTATGAAATTTGGGAACATATTCAAGAAGAATTTAACCGTCGTTTTAAAGAAGAAGGAATTCGTAATGCATACTTTCCAATGTTAATTCCAGAAAGCTTCTTCACAAAAGAAGCAGATCATATTGAAGGATTTGCTCCAGAATTACCATGGGTAACAGAAGCAGCAGGTGAAAAATTAGAAGAACGTTTAGCATTACGTCCAACAAGTGAAACAATGATTGGAACTGCGTTCTCAAACTGGATTAATTCATACCGTGATTTACCATATGAAGTAAACCAATGGGCAAATGTATTCCGTTGGGAAAAGAAAACTTTACCATTCTTACGTACGTCTGAATTTTTATGGCAAGAAGGACATACTGCTCACGCAGATGAAGAAGATGCACGTCGTCGTACAATGAAAATGTTAGACATTTATAAAGAAGTAGTAGAAGGCGTATTAGCTGTTCCTGTTTATGAAGGACAAAAAACTCCATCAGAACGTTTTGCGGGTGCGGTAGATACTTACTCAATCGAAGCAATGATGAAAGATGGAAAAGCTGTACAAGCTGGAACTTCTCATTATATGGGTACAAAATTTGCGGAAGCATTTGATATTAAATATTTAACAAAAGAAAATGAACACGTACATGCTCATACAACTTCATGGGGAGTTTCAACTCGTTTAATCGGTTCATTAATTATGACACATGGAGACGAACAAGGATTAGTATTACCTCCAAAAGTAGCTCCAACACAAGTAGTTTTAATTCCAGTTGGACCATGGAAGAAAAATCCAGCTATCTTAGAAAAATTAGAAGAATTACAACAACAATTAAAAGCAGCAGGCTTACGTGTGAAAATCGATGACACAGACAACTCACCAGGATTCAAATTCAATGAATGGGAATTACGTGGGGTACCAATGCGTATTGAATGTGGACCACGTGATTTAGAAAATAATCAAGTCATGACAAAAATGCGTGATTTAGATGAAAAAGTTGCGGTAGGTTTTGATGTGTTTGTAGAAACGATTCAATCTGAATTAGAGAAAATGCAAGGACGTTTATTAGAAACTGCTCGTGCAATGCGTGCTTCTAATGAATATACAAACATTGATACTTTAGATGAATTAAAAGCTCATATTGAAGCAAAACGTGAAGCTGGCGAAGTACCTGGTTGGGTATTAGTTGGTTGGGATGGAACAGAAGAAACAGAGGCGAAAATCAAAGAAGAAACTGGATTTACGACTCGTAATATTCCATTCAACCCACCAGTTAAAAAAGAAACATGTATCGTATCAGGCAAACCAGCAACACAAACAGTGTGGATTGCAAGAGCGTACTAATAACAAGGTGCGAGGAAAGATGTTCTGAATCAAAACGAAACGTATGTTGATTCAATCTTTTTGAGTCGGATTAAATAAAGTGCGAAGAAAGATGCTCTGAATCGAACCAAAAAGCACGTCGATTCCATCTTTCCAATGTAAAAAGAAATAACATTTGAATAAAGGATGGAAGAGGGTAAAAGTGCAAAAAGTAGCACAACTTGCCCTCCTTCACACTTTTTAAATAAAAAACTAGAAAGGAAGTGCTCTATGTCCGTATTGGCTATTGATACCTCAAGCAAAACTTTATCGGTTGCCATTGTCAAAGATGAGGGAACGATTGTTGAACAAACAGTTCCAGACACGTTACAACATAGCGTCAAACTAATGCCGGCAATTCAAGAAGTACTTCAAGAAAGTCAAGTCAGTATGCAAGAACTAACAGGTGTGATTGTTGCCAAAGGACCAGGTTCGTATACTGGACTTAGAATTGGAGTAACAGTTGCGAAAACTCTTGCGAAGACATTGCATATTCCGCTAAAATCTGTCTCAAGTTTACAAGCGATTGTTGCAAATGTTGCAGAAGTTGTTCCTGAGGGAGCTTATGTTGTTCCATTTTTTGATGCTCGTAGAGAGAATATTTTTACGGGTCTTTATCAAGTGAATCAACAATTTCCACAATTGGTAGCCCCAGAACGTCATATTTCTTGGATTGATTGGCTGGAAGAGTTAGTGACTTATGAAGCTCCTCTTTATTTTGTTGGACAATTGACAGATACACAAAAAGAGCTAGTTCTAGAGAAATTAGGAAATAAAGCAGTGTTTACTCAAGAAAGTGATGCTATTGCTCATGCAGGATTCTTTGGTAAATTAGCACAAAATGCACCCGAAGAAGATGCAGATGTTTTTGTTCCGACATATTTAAAATTAGCAGAAGCAGAAGAAAATTGGAAAGCGAGCCATAAAGAAGAACAGGAGACAAACTATGTGGAGCGCATGTAAAGATTGGACACAATCTTTATGGCAACAATTAGGAAGATTAGCAGATCAAGCAATTTCTGTAGGAGACTTTGTCGTAACTCAATTGCCTCAGCAATTCAAACGAACTCCGTTATCGAATGGATTAATTGCGACGATTCGTTTGGCGACAATCGAAGACATTGATGCGATTGCTTATGTAGAAGAAGAAGCGTATATAGACAATCCTCCTTGGCAAAGAGATGCTTTTGCAGAAGATTTAACCTATAATACAAAAGCTATTTATATCGTTCTTGAAATAGATAAGGAAATACAAGCGTTTATCGGTGCGAGAGTGACACCAGAGGATCTTCATATTACGAATATTGCGGTTCATTCAGATGTACGATTTTTAGGATGTGCGACTTTATTAATGAAGCAATTAGAAAAGTATGCACGATTTTTAGCAAAAGATTCCATTTCCCTAGAAGTCAGAGTTTCCAATAAAAAGGCGATTCGTTTATATGAAAAGTTTGGATTTATTCAAACAGGATATAAAGAAAAATATTATAAAAATGAAGTAGAGGATGCGGTACTGATGACTTATCTATTACCCCCTAAAACACCAGAGTCTTTCTCCTCATCAGAGTTCTCGTTTAAACGATTAACGGTTGAGGATGATGTGGCAGAACAGTTATACCAATTAGTGCAACAACATTATGAACATCCAGGACATTGGAGTGCAAAAGCTTTCCAAGAAGATATTGCTTCTGAACATGGAGCGTATTATGGCGTGTATCATGTGGATACCTTAATTGGATTTGCCGGGATGCAAGTCGTCTTAGATGAAGCAACGATAACGAATATTGTCATTCATACGGGATTCCAAGGAAAAGGACTTGCCCAACGGTTATGGCAAATGGCTTGTTATGATTTAGGGATGCAAGAAGTCGCAACAGTATTTTTAGAAGTACGAGAATTTAACCATCGTGCTCAGCAATTATATGAAATTTTAGGATTTGAGTGTTATCACAGAAGACGTGATTACTATACAGATCCATTAGAAGATGCCTTACTCTATCGATTAGAACTCAAGAAAGGAGCATGTGAACAATGACAAAAGAAGTCGTTATTTTAGCAATAGAAAGTAGCTGTGATGAAACGAGTGCAGCAGTTGTTGTCAATGGTCGAACGTTATTATCAAATATTGTCGCTTCTCAAATCAAAAGTCATATGCGATTTGGAGGAGTTGTACCAGAAATTGCCAGTCGCCACCATGTAGAACAAATTACGCAAGTAATAGAAGAAGCATTAGTACAATCTGGCAAAACAATGGAAGAAATTGATGCAGTAGCGGTAACGATTGGACCAGGATTAGTCGGAGCTTTACTCATTGGAATTTCAGCTGCAAAAGCAGTAGCCTTAGCAGCGAATAAACCATTAATTGCTGTTAACCATATGGCAGGACATATTTATGCAAACCAATTAATGGAACCTTTACAATTTCCATTAATGGCATTAGTGGTGAGTGGTGGACATACAGAGTTAGTGTATATGCCACGGGATGGACAGTTTGAAATTATCGGGGAAACTCGAGATGATGCAGCTGGAGAAGCCTATGATAAGATTGGAAGAATTCTAAATTTACCTTATCCAGGTGGTAAGAAAATGGATGAATTAGCGCATATTGGAGAAGATGTGTATGATTTTCCAAGAGCGATGATTCATGAAGAACATTATGACTTTAGTTTTAGTGGATTAAAGTCAGCGGTTATTAATCGTATTCATAATGCGAAACAAAAAGGTGAAGAAATTGTGCCAGAAAATGTTGCGGCAAGTTTCCAAGCAAGTGTTGTAGAAGTGTTAGTCGAAAAAAGTAAACGTGCACTAGAAGAATATCCTGTGAAACAATTTGTATTAGCAGGAGGAGTCGCAGCAAACCGTGGACTTAGAACAGGATTACAAGAGATGATGCAAAGTCATTATCCAACGGTGACCTTCTCCATTCCGCCAATGAATTTATGTGGCGATAATGCTGCAATGATTGGTGCAGCTGCATATTCAAAATGGTTAGAACAAGATTTTGCAGCGATGGATGTGAATGCAATGCCTGGTTTAGAACTAGGGGATTAAGGAGAGTTAGGTTGAACATTTACACTAAGAAAATTCAATTCACCTAATAAAAATAGTTGCAATCTATGTCCAAGCATGCTAATATACTTGTGTTGCTTTATGCATAAAAATAAATAACTCTGGATTAGGCAATAATTCAGGGCAGGAGGAATAGAAAATGAAACAAGGAATTCACCCAGAATATCGTCCAGTTGTTTTCATGGATACAACTACTGGATTCAAATTCTTATCAGGTTCAACAAAATCTTCAAACGAAACTGTACAATGGGAAGATGGTAACGAATACCCATTATTACGTGTTGAGATCACTTCAGATTCTCACCCATTCTATACAGGTCGTCAAAAATTCACACAAGCAGACGGACGTGTGGATCGTTTCAACAAAAAATACGGTCTCAAATAAGAAGACAATTAACAAACCTTTCTCGATTTCGAGAAAGGTTTTTTTTGCATGCAAAAAGTGGATAAATTATTAGACTTTGACGAGATTTTATCACTAGCTTATGATTTCATACAAGACCTAATGAAAGCTCATAAAAAACGAGATTTTAATGGATTTATGGCATGCTTAAAAGATATCCCAAATATGAATTTAATAAAAAATTCAAAGTGTTTAAAAAGTTTGAAAATGGAGTTAAAGCAGCATTTGAATTACTATACTCTAACGGTGTTATTGAGGGGACAAATAATTTAATTAAACGAGTGGCGTATGGGTATCGTAACGTCGAATTTATGAATATTGTATGAATTATTTATAAAAAAAATAAATGCTCCGAGATTCATCCGTAAAAGAAGAGGTACTTATGATAAGATGAAATTAAGTATTAAAAATAATACTTTAGTTATTTTGGAAAGGGGTTTGTAAAATGAAAAAGAAAACGATAATAGCAGGAGCTGCATTACTAGGAACTGTGGGGACAGTAACAAGAATATCTCATGAAGTAGAAGCAGAAGAAGTTTTGAAATCTGTTGTAGAAAATAGTGTATCAACTAAAGAGCAATTAGAGTCTGATATTGTAAAAACTGAAAAATATGTTCAGGATTTGACAAAACAGACGGAAGAAGCGGATAAACAAGTAAAAAAAGTGCAATCTGAAAAAACTTTAAAAGAAGCTGAAGTGAATAAAACGAAAGAAGAAGTAAACCGTGTTGAAAAGGTTGAAAAAGATCTTCCTAATAAGAAAAATGAACAAGCAATTGCGACATTAAATGATTTGAAGTCAAAATTAGTTCAAGAACAAACAGCATTAACAAAATTAGAAGCCGATTTACAAAATAAACAACAAGATGCACGTGAAAAACACGAAGGATTAAAGAAAGTTTCTGAAAAGTTGAATGATTTGAAAGAGAAATTAGCTAATTTGAATCGTGTGGATGATATCGTTGATAAGCCTGCTCAAGACGTAGAAAAAGTTGTGGAAACAGAAAAAACTTCTAAACCATCAACTTGGGTTAAAAATGATAAAGGCGAATGGACATATATTGTAGACGATAAAGGAACGAAAGCTACAGGTTGGATACAAGATAATGGAACATGGTATCACTTAAATGATTCAGGAACAATGCAAACAGGTTGGATACAAGACAAAGGTACATGGTATTATTTAAACCATTCAGGCTCAATGCAAACAGGCTGGGTTCAAGATAATGGAACATGGTATTATTTAAATCCTACAGGTTCAATGCAAATAGGTTGGGTTCAAGCTAATGGTGCATGGTACTATTTAAGTCGTTCAGGCTCAATGCAAACAGGTTGGGTACAAACTAATGGAACATGGTACTACTTAAGTGGAACAGGCTCAATGCAGACATGTTGGTTTGAAGTAAATGGTAAATGGTACTATGCAGATAAGTCTGGAGCTTTGTTAACGAATACAACAACACCAGATGGTTATCAAGTTAATGAAGATGGCGAATGGGTGTAATTACAAAAAATGAAAATTTTTAGTAATATAAGTACTAAAGATTATTCGATAAATCCTGTTGGTGAGAAAACACCGACAGGATTTTTTTCGTGTAAATAATTCAAACGTTCATTACAAACGTCAAATTTAATTCACTCCTTTAAATTTTAGCTTAATTATGGTAATATAAAAAAGCAGAATCTCTATAAAAGATAGGAGATTTATATGACGGAATATATTCAGATCGTACGGTTAATGCTGACATTAGGGATGATTGTTATTGCCTATTGGTCTCTTCAATGCATTAATTTAGAAAAAATTATATTAAAAAATCGAATTGAACAAGCTAGACTATTTATCATGTTAGTCGCACTATTTTTAGGAGTAGGAGCGGCTAATGCCATTTTCACGATATCAGACACAATTAATTCAATTGTTCAATTCATTACGAGTAAGTAACCTTGGAGGTTTGTAACATGGAAAAGATGATTGTACAAGGTGGTACACGTCTAAATGGAACAGTAAAAGTAGAGGGAGCAAAAAATGCTGTGCTTCCAATTTTAGCAGCAAGTATTTTAGCAGAGTATGGAGTAACACATTTAACAAATGTACCGAATTTATCGGATGTTCATGTAATGCTAGCAGTATTAAATAGTTTAAATGTCACAAGTACATTTGATGAAGAAGAAAAAGCAATTACGTTGAATGCTACAAAAAATATTCAAACAACGGCAGCGTTTGAATTTGTAAGTAAGATGCGTGCGTCAATTGTTGTAATGGGGCCGCTTTTAGCAAGATTTGGTCATGCTCGTGTTGCAATGCCAGGTGGATGTGCGATTGGGACTCGTCCGATTGATTTGCACTTAAAAGGGTTTGAAGCAATGGGGGCAACCGTTACCCAAGCAGATGGCTATGTAGAAGCACATGCGGAACAATTAGTGGGTGCAAGAATTTATATGGATTTCCCATCAGTTGGAGCGACTCAAAACTTAATGATGGCAGCTACTCTAGCAAAAGGAACGACTTTATTAGAAAATGTTGCAAGAGAGCCTGAAATTGTCGATTTAGCAAACATTTTAAATAAAATGGGTGCTAAAATTATTGGTGCAGGTACAGCCAACATTCGTATCGAAGGTGTAGACCACTTAGAAGGAACAATTCACTCCATTATCCCTGATAGAATTGAAGCAGGAACATTTATGGTTGCTGCAGCAGTAACAAGGGGAGATGTTTTTGTAGAAGATGCGATTGCAGAACACAATCAACCATTAATTTCTAAACTATCTGAAATGGGTGTTCAGTTCATTGAAGAAGAGAATGGAATTCGAGTGATTGGACCAGAAACATTAAAACCAACAGATGTGAAGACATTACCACATCCAGGATTCCCAACAGATATGCAAGCACAAATGACAATTGTTCAGCTGCTAGCTTCAGGTGTAAGTACAATGACAGAAACAGTATTCGAAAATCGTTTCAATCATTTAGAAGAATTACGCCGTATGAATGCGCAATTCATGATTGAAGGTAGAACTGCAGTAATGAATCAAGAGTCACAATTACAAGGTGCACAAGTGAAAGCGACAGACTTACGTGCAGCAGCTGCTTTAATTATTGCGGGTATGGTGGCAAAAGGATACACACGTGTCACTGAGTTAAAATACTTAGATCGTGGATATTATCAATTCCATCATAAACTACGTGCATTAGGAGCAAATATTGAACGTGTTCATGAAGATGAAGCTACACCGTTCACACAAGTAGAATTAGAAAAAATGTTAAATCATTAAGAAAAATTAGCCGAATGATTCGTATAAGAATGGTCGGCTAATTTTCATTTTATGGTACAAGCTTTTGCTTGACTTAGTTAGAAATCTCTGTTAAACTATTCATGTTGTAATTGTGAAGCACCACAGCTACAACCGCTCGGATTAGAGTACAAAAGACCGGAATCGGCACTTTAAACTGGCGAGTCTTAGTCTAAAATATAGGAGGTGCAATATGTACGCAATCGTAAAAACTGGTGGTAAACAAGTTAAAGTTGAAGTTGGTCAAGCAATCTACGTTGAAAAATTAAACGCAGAAGCTGGCGACAAAGTGACTTTCGAAGAAGTAGTATTTGTAGGTGGAGAAAACGTTAAAGTTGGTGCTCCATTCGTAGCAGGTGCAACTGTTGAAGGAACTGTTGAAAAACAAGGCCGTCAAAAGAAAGTTGTAACTTTCAAATACAAACGTCGTAAAGACTCTCACCGTAAACAAGGTCACCGTCAACCTTATACAAAAGTTGTGATTAACGCAATCAACGCTTAATTTTGACGATGATACAAGTAACGTTTCATAAAAGAGACCACGAATTAGTTTCTTTTGAAATGACAGGACATGCAGGTTTTAGCGAGCATGGAAGTGATATTGTTTGTGCAGGCGTTTCTGCATTAGCGATTACGACTGTCAATAGTATCGAGAAACTAGCAGGCTATCAACCGATTGTTGATGTTGATGAAGTCGAAGGTGGGTATTTATATGTCGAAGTTGTACGAGATGTAACGAAAGTTCAAGCTCACACAACACAAATTTTATTAAATAGTCTATTACTAGGGTTAGAAGGAATTCAAGAAGAATATCCTAACTATCTAACCGTTCAAGTTGATTAACCTATCAAGGAGGTGCACTCTCATGTTAAAAGTGAATTTACAATTATTCGCCCACAAAAAAGGGGGCGGTTCTACATCAAACGGACGTGACTCAGAGTCTAAACGTTTAGGTGCTAAACGTGCTGATGGACAATTTGTTACAGGTGGTTCAATTTTATTCCGCCAACGTGGAACTAAAATCCATCCAGGTCACAATGTAGGAATCGGTGGAGATGACACATTATTCGCTAAAGTTGATGGCGTAGTACGTTTCGAACGTAAAGGCCGTGACAAAAAACAAGTATCTGTTTACCCAGTAGCAGCTGCTGAATAATATGGAATTTGCGGAGGCAGGACTTTGTCCTGTCTCTTATTTTTTATCTGAAAGGAGGAATTTGATGGAACAGGAAAATAAAGAAATTCATAGTTTTGAAAAATTATGGGAGGCTGTTCAAGTACTCCAAAAAGCGATAGAGTATTCGTATGTAGAGGCATTAGGGGAAACATTGCAAAATATTGCTTCAGAAAATCAAGCTCAACAAGTAGAAGGACAACCAGATGCAGCAACGCTTGAACAATTAAATGCAGCTTATCAAGAACTAGCGTTACAAAACTTTTCAAAAGAACAAATTCGTCGCATGATTCAATATACTTTCTTAAAAGCTGCAAAAGAAGATGGCTTACAAACCAATCACCAAATGACCCCTGATTCAATTGGGTTATTAGTAGCCTTTATGGTGGAACGTTTAACAGAGAATAAAGGAACACTAGTACTAGCTGATTTTGCATGCGGTAGTGGGAATTTATTAAGTACCGTTCAACTTTTTTTACAAGAAAGTGGTAAAACCATTCAAACGACTGCCATTGATAATGATGAAGTATTAGTTCATTTAGCGTTGCAATCATTTGCCTTGGAAAGTTTGGATGTACGAGTGATGTTGCAAGATGGATTAAGTGATCTATTAGTGGATCCAATTGATGTTGCATTATCCGACTTACCAGTAGGTTATTATCCAGTCGATGAACGTGCGAAAGAGTTTAAGACTCACGCAAAAGAAGGGCATTCTTATGCACATCATTTATTAATTGAACAACATTTGAATTATTTAAAACCAGGCGGCTTTGGATTGATGATTGTACCAACGAATTTATTTGAAACAGAAGAAAGCGTGTCATTATTAGAACATTTACAAAAGGAATCGTTTGTTCAAGCAATGCTAGCTTTCCCTAAAACATTATTCAAAAACCAACAATATAGCAAGTCGTTGCTCATTTTCCAGAAAAAAGGAAAAGGCGCAAAACAAGCACGTCAAGTCTTATTAGGCGATATTCCGGATATGAAAAACATCGATAAGTTCAGACAATTTACACAAACCTTTGAAAAATGGGCGAAAGAACTTTCGTAAGAAGTATAGAACTGAAAAGATAAAAGTAGACGTATTTTCTAGAAAAAGAAAGCAGAACCAAGGATTTATTATTTCAATCTGTACTTAGTTATGCTAAAATGAATGAGGTGCGAGAAATACTGAAACATGAAACTTTTTTAAAGAAAGATTGTACAGTGTTTTTCACAAAAGAAGAACATTATCACACAAAGGAGACAGACCATGTCAAAATCAATCGCGATTAATGCCGGAAGTTCAAGCTTGAAATTCCAATTATTTAACATGCCTCAAGAAGAAGTTGTGGCAAAAGGATTAGTAGAACGTATTGGATTAGAAAATTCAATCTTCTCAATCAGCTACGGAGATGATCAAAAATATGAAGTGGTAGAAGATATTCCAAACCACGAAGTAGCCGTAGAAAAATTATTAGAACAATTAGTAGCATTAAACATTATTGCTTCATTCGATGAAATTACTGGTGTTGGACACCGTGTAGTTGCTGGGGGAGAAATCTTCAAAGATTCAGCTTTAGTAGATGATACAGTAATCCAACAAGTAGAAGATTTAGCAGAATTTGCTCCATTACACAACAAAGCAGAAGCTATCGGAATGCGTGCATTCAAACATATCTTACCTGATATTACAAGTGTTGCTGTATTCGATACTTCATTCCATACAACAATGC
This sequence comes from uncultured Granulicatella sp., assembly GCA_947254045.1. GTDB lineage: Bacteria > Bacillota > Bacilli > Lactobacillales > Aerococcaceae > Granulicatella. Next base: position 26,309 of record CAMYBO010000001.1, read on the forward strand.
CTAAAAAAGCATACTTATACAGTATTCCATTAGAATACTACAAACAATTCAAAGCACGTAAATACGGAGCACACGGAACTAGCCACCGTTATGTTTCACACCGTGCAGCTGAATTATTAGGTAAACCCATTGAAGAATTAAAAATCATTACATGTCACTTAGGAAACGGTGCTTCAATTACAGCCGTTGATGGTGGTAAATCAGTAGATACATCTATGGGATTCACTCCATTAGCAGGGGTTACAATGGGTACTCGTTCTGGAGACATTGATGCTTCATTAGTAGCATTCTTAATGAACAAATTAAACATTACAGATATCAATGAAATGGTTGATATTTTAAACAAAAAATCTGGTTTATTAGGATTATCAGGTTTATCAAGCGATATGCGTGATATTGACAATGCTTCAGCAACGAATGAAGATGCTAAAGTAGCAATGGATATTTTTGTGGATCGTGTTCAAAAATACATTGGACAATACATTGCAGTAATGAATGGTGTAGATGCGATTGTATTTACAGCAGGTATCGGTGAAAACTCAATTAAAATCCGTGACTTAATCATCAGCGGAATTACATGGTTCGGATGTGATATTGACAAAGAACGTAACAACACTCGTTCAGAAGCAATTATTTCATCAGACAATGCGAAAGTAACAGTATTAAATATTCCAACAAATGAAGAAGTAGAAATCGCAAGAGACATCGAACGCTTACGTAAAAAATAAGATGTGAGAGCAAAGCTCGAACTCAGTTCCAATAATATGCGAGAAAAAGCGAAAAGAGGCTTAACGGCAACGTTAAGCCTCTTTTTTGTAATTACCTATTCCCTACGGTCGTTCATGTTTATTCCTCGAAATGTTTCAAGACTTCTTTTTGAGTTTGTGTATCCAAAGGATATGGAGAGATGCGATTAATTTCTTCCAAATAAATGGGTAGAAGTAATTGATTAATCTGAGTGATGGATAGTTCTGTTGGATGAGAGGAATCAATCGCTAGATTTTGTTTGATTTGCTTGGTGGTTTGTAAAAGAGAGTCATAAGATTTTAGAGTTGAAATGGCAGTTGCATATTGATAGGGGAAAATAATTTCTAGCGATTGATCATAATAAAGATGGATAGTGTTTCCTACTTTTTTATGATGAATGCAATGATGGTAGGCGCACCAGTGATGATGGGGAGTAGAAGTATAGACAGGGAAGTATAGGAAGTCTCCGAAACAATAAGGAATCTTTTTATGAATTTTGGAAAAATGTTTTATGATTTTCTTGATTAGAATATAGGAAATAGGATAATTAGCTTCTAATAAATGAAATAACTGAGTAGTCGTTTGATGAGTGATATACCATTGTCCATTCTTGGTAATAACAATGCTGTTAAAATCCGTTAGAGGAATATCGCTGATATCAAGTAATAGAACAGCATCGCTTATAAATTTCGGCAAACGATGCTGAATACAGCGATCTAACAGCTTTGGATCAAAAGGATGATTGAAATCTATAACGATGTTTGACATAAGAATTCCTCCTGTAAACGTTTTATTATTTCAACTATATTTTATTCCTAATTCATTAAAATTACAAGCAAAAAGTGAAAAAAGTCGCAAAAATTACAGAAAAATATCTCATTAATAAGAAATTAGGTGGAATAATATCAGTTTATCGATGAAAATGTCAAAAACGATTTTTGCCTTTCTATACCATTTATTATACAGTTTAAGCAACAAGATCTTGTAAAAACAATAAAGGAGAGAGGAGTATGGAGTATTGGGAAATGCCAGCAGATTGGAGCGAAGAATATCTTCAAACATTTGAACCAGTTTTATATTCTGTATTAAGAGGTTACCATGTGTCAAATACGAACTCAGAATATCAAGACTTACTTCAGTTAGGAAGGATTCTAATATTAGAAACATTTCAGAAATTAGGAGGAAATCCTCTGGAAGAACAACGATATATTTACGCTGCTTATATCAAACGAGGGTTTACATGGATTTGTTTGCGAGAATTTTCAAAAGAAAATCAGCAAAAGATGCGAGAATGTAGTGATGAGCGTCTGGAGTTTATGTTAGGAAGCAACAATGATATTCAAGGGCAATTGGAGACGAGTGAAGAATTAGGCAAATTGTACACACTACTAACCCCAAGACAGAAGAAAACACTGGAGTTGTTCCTAGAACAATCAGATTCTATAAAGGAATTAGCTGAGCTTGAGGGACGCTGTAAGAGTAAATATTATCGGGACAGACAAGCGATTCAAAAGAAATATCAAGCATATATACAAGGAGGAGAGTCAAATGGTCGAAAAAATCAATGAAACATTAATGGAAAACAGTGGACGTTTAGTAGGAGTGGAATTTGTGGTGATTCATAATGATGCAGGTTCTATGACACCAGAGCAGTATATCGAATGGCTAAGATACCGTGAAAAATCACTGGGAATTGCGCATTATTATTGTAATCGTAACACGATTGTGCGAGTAGTGGATACGTATAATATTGCCTATCACACTGGAGATTGGTGGAGTAATACTCGATCCATTGGATATGAAGTCTGTGAAAGTATGAAAGTCTCAGACGAAGAATTTATAGAAAATGAAGACATCACTTTAATGCAAGCGACGGAAGATTTACTCTATTATGGATTACCTATTACGAAGGAAACCGTGAGACTTCATCATGAATTTGTGCCAACTTCTTGCCCTCATAGAAGTTTAGCGTTGCATGGAGGAACAACCGAAAGTGTGAAAGAATATTTTGTCATCCGAATGAATGAATTCGCACAGTTAGGGAGCACAGTAGAAGAAATGCTTTCTGGAATTGGAAATGGGACAGAAGATAATGAGGATACGTCTAATAATGAAGAACCCACACCTGATGAAGAGAAGGCAGTACATGAGAAAACGAATGAAGATATCGCAGATGAAGTCATTCTTGGATTGTGGGGAAATGGAGCCGAACGACAACAACGCCTGGAAGAAGAAGGCTATGATTATGATGCCATTCAAGAAATCGTAAATAAAAAAATCAGTGAATAGGGGTAAAATTTATCTGTCTTCTTATATTTATAGTGTAGGAAGTCATGACACTACAAAAAATAAACAGGAGGAAAAAGAAAATGGCAAAAGTATTTCAAAAAGCAACATTAGAAGTGTTTCATATGGACGAAGAAAGAGGAAAGGTAAAACGAATCAAAAGCTTACCAAATCTAGTTGAAACAGCCGATGAAGAAGCGGTGAAAGAAATCGGTGAAGCGTTGAAAACATTGATGAAAGATACTGTAAACTATGTAACAGTAGTATCACATTACCGTCATACAATTGGTTAATAAGAAAAGGAGTGAAATAATATGACAACAACAAAAGAATTAAAATTAGTCTTTAAAAAAGCAGATGGAAAGCATAAAAACTTAGTCATTGCTAAACCGGTAGAAAACTTAGATGAAGCAACGGTCAAAGGGGCAATGCAGAAAATCGTTAATACATATGCTTTTGAAAAAGCAGGGAAGAAAGAGTTTGAAGGAGTCGTATCTGCAGCATATGTCGATCGTACCGTAACTCAAGTATTCAAAGAAGAAAAATAGTTGCAAGCAAAATTCGAGAAAGTCGAAGGGGAAACTCTTCGGCTTTTTTGTGTAATTAGGAAAATTAAAAAAATTATCATAAAAAATAGTTTTCTTCCAATTTTTTCGTATCTATAGGTGAAGAGACAATAGTCGCCTTCAAATAACTATAGGAAATGGTAAAAATGAAAGAACGAATCAAAGATGCAAGACCTATGATGGATTTAATGGCAAAGAAAATTTTTAGGAATACTGAAATCACAGCACAATTCATTAGCGATATTCTAGACTTACCTGTACACCCTGTAAAAATACTCGATGAAACTCAAATACACAATCATCAATTCGAAAATATAAAAACCTATGTCACTAGTATTGATGTATTAGCAGCATTAAACGATGGTACACAGGTTATGATTGAAATTCAAGTAGCCTACCAATTTGATTTTATCAAACGTTTATGGTTCTATCAATGTAATCAAGTCACCAAAAATGCAGATGAACATAAAAAAGAAAGTGTCAAAACACATAGACTCTCAGAAGAAATGTTACCTGTGTATACCATTGCCATTATGCAAAAAAGATATTTTAATGATGAGGAAATGGTTCATGTATACTGCCTCAAAGAAAGAAAAAGAAAAGAAAGATGCAATAAGTCAGGCTTGGAAAGAAGGAAAAGAAGAAGGCATTGAGCACGGTAAGAAAATGATGATTATCAGTTTGATTAAAGATGACCTTCTCTCTAAAGAAGAAGGCGCAAAACGATGAAGTATCTCTGTCATTGAATTAGACGAGGATATGAGCAATAATCAAAAATAGAATAAGCAAATTAAACCATTTAGGTACTAAATGACTAAAGACTACATGAAAAACTAACACCTCATATGTTTAGACATAGTTTTGCAACAATGCTACTATATAAAAATGTAGATATCCGTTATATTCAGCAGGCTAGGACATAGTTCCATTAGTGTTACACAGATATATACCCATGTATCACATTCAAAACAAAAGAAATACTTAGTTCTTGCAATTCTATTTCAGTTATTAAATCGTAGATGGGAGTACCTGGATTAGTCATTCATAATAAAAATGGCATGAAGGTTTACAGCTGCGATAAATCTATTAATGACATATTAGGATTAGGGATAGCTCAATACAGAATCATAAAATTACTAATTTTTGTAATAAGCGGACAAAACATTTGTAAAAAAACCGTAATATAAAACCCCTTGCACAAACTATAGGGAAGTGTTATCATGTTGTTGTTTGAAAAACAATATTATAAATAATGATAGCAAGCAAAAAGCTAGTTAAGTTGTAAACTGATTACCATCATAACCATTAACCCAAAAAAGTGAATTAAACTACTTTTTTTAGTAAAACAACTTGACAATGAACTTTTAGTGAGTTAGCATATACTTATAATATAAAAACCAAAAAAAATAAAGAGAGGTAAAATATTATGAAGAAAAAATTATTATTATCAAGCGTTGCAGCTTTAACTTTATTTGCAGCTTATAATACTGCTTCAGCTCAAGATACATACGGAGTTGACAGTACAGCTGTAGAAAACTTGTTGAGAGCTCTTGACATTACAGCTCCAACTACTGTAGACGAAGTTGAAGAAACAACAGATAACTTTAAACAACGTCAAGAGGCAGCTGAATCTGTTCGTGAAGCAAATGATAATTTAACAGAAGCGAAAGAAGCTGAAGTTAATGCAGAAGCAGAATTCCAAAAAGCTCAAGAAGATTACTTTACTGCTTCAAAAAATTATAAATTAGCAAAAGATACTTCAGTTGCAGCTGCAAACAAAAAGGCAGCTTTAGAGGAAACTAAAAAATCAATTGAAGCTGAAAATAAAAAAGCAAAAGATGAATTAGACGCTAAAAAAGATGCTTTAGGAACTAAAGCTGAAGAAGGTAAACCAGCAACAAAAGCTTATTCAGACCAAGAAACAGCAAATAAAAACTTAGAAAAAGCTAAAAAAGACGTAAAAGAAGTATATAGAAAAAAACCAGTTTCAACTACTAATGTTGAAGCACATAAAAAATATCAAGCTGAAAAACTTGCAGCAGAAGAAGCTGTAAAAACAGCAGAAAAAGCTAAAAAAGAAGCAGATGAAAAAGTTGCTAAACTTGAAAAAGAAATTTCTAAATTAGAAGAAGCTGGTAAAAAGGCTAAGAAAGAATTAGAAGTTTTAACTGATGCAATTGCAGCATTAGAAAAAGTAACAGGCGATGATGCCATTGTGAACGGAG
>CAMYBO010000002.1 GCA_947254045.1 uncultured Granulicatella sp.
GTATTAGTACAGTTTGTTTAAGGTGTTTTATTTCATTGAAAATCAACTAATTTATGGATGAGAGCTTTAAATATAGGTTTTTTAATAGCTTTTATTTATAAAAAATGAACAAAGTCTTTGTTGTAAATATTACTTATAGAAAAAAATAGTACAGATTTTTATGATTATTCCATTGATAATTATTGAGAAAAGATGTATAATGTGCTTGTTAAAAGAAAAACAAAATAAAACCCAAAAGAAAAGAGGAAAATAAATGGTTAATAAAGCAGTTGTTGAATCCCAAGAACTTTTTGAAAAAGCTTGGGAAGGCTTCAAGGGTGTAGATTGGAAAGAAAAAGCAAGTGTATCTCGCTTCGTTCAAGCTAACTACACACCATACGATGGAGATGAAAGCTTCCTTGCTGGGCCAACAGAACGTTCACTACACATCAAAAAAGTAGTAGAAGAAACTAAAGCTCACTATGAAGCAACTCGTTTCCCAATGGACACTCATCCAACTTCTATTGCTGATATTCCTGCTGGATATATCGACAAAGAAAACGAACTAATCTACGGTATCCAAAATTCTGAATTGTTCAAATTGAACTTCATGCCAAAAGGTGGTATCCGTATGGCGGAAACTACTTTGAAAGAAAATGGATATGAACCAGATCCAGCTGTTCACGAAATCTTTACAAAATATGTAACAACAGTTAATGATGGTATCTTCCGTGCTTATACTTCAAACATTCGTCGTGCTCGTCACGCTCACACTGTAACTGGTCTTCCAGATGCATACTCTCGTGGACGTATCATCGGTGTTTATGCTCGTCTTGCTTTATACGGTGCAGACTACTTAATGCAAGAAAAATTAAACGACTGGAACTCAATTGAAGAAATCAATGAAGAAACAACTCGTTTACGTGAAGAAATCAGCTTACAATACCAAGCATTACAACAAGTTGTTCGTTTAGGTGACTTATACGGTGTTGATGTTCGTAAACCAGCGATGAACACTAAAGAAGCTATCCAATGGGTAAACATTGCATTCATGGCAGTATGTCGTGTAATCAATGGGGCTGCTACATCTCTAGGACGTGTGCCAATCGTTTTAGACGTTTATGCAGAACGTGACTTAGCTCGTGGAACATTCACAGAATCAGAAATCCAAGAATTTGTTGATGATTTTGTTATGAAATTACGTACAGTTAAATTTGCTCGTACAAAAGCTTACGACCAATTATATTCTGGTGACCCAACATTCATCACAACTTCTATGGCTGGTATGGGTAACGATGGTCGTCACCGTGTTACTAAGATGGACTACCGTTTCTTAAACACATTAGACAACATTGGTAACTCTCCAGAACCAAACTTAACAGTTCTTTGGACTGATAAATTGCCATACAACTTCCGTCACTACTGTATGCATATGAGCCACAAACACTCTTCAATCCAATATGAAGGTGTAACAACAATGGCTAAAGATGGATATGGCGAAATGAGCTGTATCTCATGCTGTGTATCACCACTTGACCCAGAAAACGAAGAACAACGTCACAACATCCAATACTTTGGAGCTCGTGTAAACGTATTGAAAGCTCTTCTAACAGGTTTAAATGGTGGTTACGACGATGTTCATAAAGACTACAAAGTATTTGACATCGATCCAATCCGTGACGAAGTTCTTGAATTCGAATCAGTTAAAGCGAACTTCGAAAAATCTTTAGACTGGTTAACAGACACTTATGTAGATGCATTAAATATCATCCACTACATGACAGATAAATATAACTATGAAGCTGTTCAAATGGCATTCTTACCAACTAAACAACGTGCTAACATGGGATTCGGTATCTGTGGATTTGCGAATACAGTTGATACATTGTCAGCGATTAAATATGCTACAGTTAAACCAATTCGTGACGAAGATGGATACATCTATGACTACGAAACAATTGGTGAATACCCACGTTGGGGTGAAGATGACCCTCGTTCAAACGAATTAGCAGAATGGTTAATTGAAGCTTATACAACTCGTCTACGTAGTCACAAACTATATAAAGACGCTGAAGCTACAGTTTCATTATTAACAATTACTTCTAACGTGGCTTACTCTAAACAAACTGGTAACTCTCCAGTTCATAAAGGGGTATACTTAAACGAAGACGGTACTGTAAACTTATCTAAACTTGAATTCTTCTCACCAGGTGCTAACCCATCTAACAAAGCTAAAGGTGGATGGTTGCAAAACTTGAACTCACTTGCTAGCCTAGACTTTGGTTACGCAGCTGACGGTATCTCATTGACAACTCAAGTTTCTCCACGTGCTCTTGGTAAAACTCGTGATGAACAAGTAGATAACTTAGTAACAATCTTAGATGGATACTTTGAAAGCGGCGGTCAACACGTTAACTTAAACGTAATGGACTTAAACGACGTTAAAGATAAAATCTTATCTGGTGAAGACGTAATTGTACGTATCTCTGGATACTGTGTAAACACTAAATACTTAACTCCAGAACAAAAAGCTGAGTTAACTCAACGTGTATTCCACGAAGTCTTATCTATGGACGATACTTTAGCATAAAAATAGAACTTACACCACCTAGCCATTGGCTAGGTGGTTTTTTGTGTTCGAATACTAGCTTATCCTATTGACAAGCCTATACGAATTGTGTAGAATACAACAAATATCAAAAGTAGGTGAATGGAATGAGAGAGTGGTATAGAGAACTGCGTGAAGATTATAATGTTAGTCGTTCATACCATGAAGGATTTTGTGAATGGTATATAAAAAGAAAAGGCCAGATAGTGTTAAATTTATTTTATCTCATGCCATTCTTTTATTCTCAATCTATTTATGGACAAATTTTGTACTTTGTATGATTTTAATCGGTATTGGTTCAGTAGCATGTATAGTGCTAGAATTATCGGTATTGGTTCAGTAGCATGTATAGTGCTAGAATTATATGAATGGATTCGTGATATCAGAATTGCTTATCAAAAGAAGAAAATTGAAAATCAACTAAAAAAGGCTGGAGAATAACTCCAACCTTTTTTTGCGTTTAGTAACTTATTTTACTTCTACACGATCTAACCATGAAGTAGCTGTTTCATCTAATACAACATTTAAGTCTTCAATATTTTGACGACCAGTTGATGCTAACCATTCACGACCTTTTTCGTCTCCTTCATTTGCGTAAACTGCTACTGAATCTTTCCAAGTAGCACGTCCACATAATACACCATTGAATTTAGAGCCTGCTTCTTGAGCAAAGCGTAAAGTTTCTTGGAATAATGATGCAGATACACCAGCACTTAAGAAGATAAATGGTAAGTGAGTGATTTCTGATTGTTCTTTGAAGTATGCTAAAGCTTCTTGACGAGTATAGACTGGTTCAACACCTTCTGCTGTAAATCCTTCTACAAAGTTCATATTTACAGGAACTTCAACTTTTAAGACATCTACTTGATAACGAGGGTCAGAGAAGACTTTCATCGCATCATTGACTTTATGAGGTTTTAAGCTTGCATAGTGAGCAGATTTTACATCTTCATTACTTGCATCATAAGAAACGATTTCTAAGAAGAAAGGAATATCTTCCGCAGTACATTCACTACCAACACGTTCTACCCATGCATGTTTAATATCGTTAATTGCTGGATCTTCATCAATATCATAGTATAGTAATACTTTTACAGCATCTGCTCCGATTTCTTTAATACGTTTTGCTGACCAGATAGGTAATAGGTCAGGTAAGCGTCCAACTTCTGTAGCGTCATATCCTGTTTTTTCATATGAAATTAATAATCCACAGTCTGCATTTCTTTTTTCTGCAGCAGGTAATCCATATTCTGGGTCTAATAAGATTGAGCTTGAATATTTTGTTAATTCTTCAGAAATTAATTCTTTAAAGTGGATGATACCTTCATCCCCTGTTTGGCTTGAATTTCCAGCGGCAATCATTTTTTTAAGAGAACCACGTTGATCGATTGCTAATGCACCGATAACGTGATTGTCATTTGATAAACGACGTAGATGTTCATATTTTCCTTTTGTAATTGTATGTTTTGTCATAATTAACACTCCTAATCATTTTATTGTAAGGATTTCTCACGCCTTATTTTCTCTGTCTAACTTTTTTTATTTTTCAAAGTAAGGTTTACCGTCTAAATAAGTGGCTTGTAATTGTAAGTCATCATCTAATACGATAAAGTCTGCTGCATATCCTGGTTCTAGGTGTCCACAAACATCGTCAATTCCTACTGATTTTGCAGGGACTAAACTAGCCATTAATAAAGCTTCATGAGGAGTTGCAATTCCCCATTTTACAACATTTTGTACTCCTTGGATTAGTTCTAAAATACTACCAGCAAGGCTGCCGTTATGTTTTAATCGAGCGGTGCCATCTTTTACAATAACGTCAAATTCTCCTAATGTAGATTCGCATTCGCCTAATCCGCCAGCACGCATACAGTCTGTAATTAAAGCTGTACGGTGACGTCCGCAACAATTCATGACAATATTCGCTGAAACTGGATGAACATGGTGACCATCACAAATTAATTCGTCAAATACATAAAATTCATTTGGAAGAGTTAAAGCTGCACCAACAACCCCTGGTTCACGGTGGTGAAGTCCACGCATGCCGTTATAAGTATGAACGAAAATATTTGCACCTGCTTCAACAGCGTTTTTACATTCTTCATAGGTTGCATCTGTATGAGCTAAGGCAACGTAAATATCTTCTTTTACGGCATGTTTGATAAAGTCAACGGCTCCATCACGTTCAGGAGCAATCGCAATTTTTTTCACCCAACCATTTGCTTTTTGTTGCCATTCATCTAAAATCTCAGCTTTTGGATCTCCCATGTATTTAGGATTTTGAGCACCTTTATACGTTTCGCTGAAGAATGGACCTTCTAAGAAAATCCCTCTAATTTTAGCTCCAGGAATAGATGCGGCATTGTCTCCAATGGTTTGACAGACATCATTTAATAATTCTCTTGAAGCAGTTAAAGTAGTTGGTAAGTAAGAAGTAACTCCGCAACTAGGTAATCCATCAGAAATGGTTTTTAAGCCTTCTACATCATTATCCATGACATCTGCACCTTTATATCCATGAATATGTGTATCTACAAGACCGGGTGCAATGCTATAAGTAGAGTAGTCTACAATAGTACCATCTGTTGGTTTTTCTTCTTGAAACTCACCGAATACTCCAGAATCTAAAATTGGTAAATATCCTGGACCTTTTACACTGTTTTCAAAATAAAATTGCTTGGCATAAATATAAGTAGTCATAATATTCCTCCTTTAAGTTAGTGATGAATCAATATTTATTGAATATTTAACGGATGGATTGTTACACCTTTTACAACACGGTTTACGGTACCGCTTGGTGAAGGTGTGTCTGGTTTGTTCCCAACTTTAATAGAAGATAGTAAACCAATTGTTTGACCGAAAATCGCATATGGAAGAGCTAAGTAAGCATCTGGAACAGATGCAAATGCTTCTGCAAAATCAAAACTTGTTCCTTCATATTTATCTTCCACAGATACTCCTACTGCACATACTAGAGGTGCAATGCTATCTCCATACATTTCATCTAAAATATCTAAATCGTATTGACGTGTATAAGCATCATTTGAGACAAATACAAATGCTAGAGAACGAGAATCTACGAATGATTTAGGGCCATGACGGAATCCCATAGATGAATCGTAAATTGTAGCAATTTTACCTGCTGTTAATTCTAAGATTTTTAATTGTACTTCACGAGCTAGCCCCGCTAATGGACCAGAGCCAAGATAAATCACACGATTATAGTCTAAGTCTACAAATTGTTGTAAGACATGTTCACGTTCTAAAACACTTTCTCCCATTTTACGAATAGCTGTTACAAATGCAGCTTTTTCTTCAACAAAATGTCCTTCGTCAAAAATTAATAAAGCTGTTAATGTCATACAAGTAAAGCTACCAGTCATCGCAAAACCAGCATCATTTGAACGAGCAGGCATCATTAATAATAAATTACGGTCATCACCAGGTGCTGCTAGAGCTAATTTTCCTTCTGGAGCACAAGTAATGGTAATTTGATAGAAATCTTTAACAATTTGTTGTCCTAATTGAACACTTGCTAAACTTTCTGGAGAATTTCCGCTACGTGCAAATGAAACTAAAATGGTAGGAATTTCTGCTTTGAAATAATCTAGAGGATTACTTACTAAATTAGTTGTTCCTACAGATTGGAATTCAAAACGATCTTCACGTCCATGACGTTTTAAATAAGGTAAGATCGTATCTCCTACATATTGAGACGTACCAGCACCAGTGAAAATGACACGATAATGTTCATGTGGTAATGCTGATAAAAATGCTTGAATACGATCTAAGTTTTCTACATAATAGTCAAATGCTTCCTGCCATAATTCTGGTTGTTGGCGAATCTCACGAGTTGTGATTTCCGCAGTTAGTGCTTCTAGTTGTTCTTTTGAAAATTGAAACATTTCAAAACCTCCCATGTTTGATTGTTTAATGTGTATTTCTATGATAACGAACTTTATAAAAGAATTGATCACTTCTAGCAACGCTTAATGTAAATTCAATCACATGATTTTCTCTATTGACACTTGTTCTTTTTAAACGTAAGCAAGCAGCATGCATTTGGACTTCCAATATAGGTGCTTCATCCTTTGTTAAAATACTTGCCGAAAATTCTTCATCTGCATAATTGATTTTTTGTTGAAAATCATCTAAGAAAACTTCATACAAGGAACGATTTTCTAATTGCTCCTGTGTGAGATTAGGAAATAATCTAGCGGGTAAGAAAGTTGTCTCTTTCATCATTGGAATCCCATCTGCAAATCGAATTCGCTTGAGTCGATAAATATATTCACCTGTTTGAATTCCTAATTGCTGGGCAATATAACTATCCGCTTTATAGTAGTGAAAAGCTGTGATGATCGTAGAAGGAGTTCTCCCCAATTCTTTCATTTGTTCTGTAAAACTGTAACCTTCTAGTAAATTTTGACGTTCTTTCCATTGACTAGAAATAAAAGTGCCTTTTCCGTGGCGTTTATAAATATAGCCTAATGTTTCTAACTCTTTTAATGCCGTACGGACAGTAGTTCTGCTAACTCCATACTCTTTACAGATTTCTCTTTCCGACAACATTTTCTGGTGAACCTGTCCATGTGTCGTAATATATTCGATTAAGTCAAAGCTTAGTTTGGAATAAAGGGGCACTTGTTCAGTTTCAACCATATCATTTCCTCCTCTCTAAATGATGTAACGTCTACTGGTCATTACCAGTTAACTATATTGTAAGTTTATTAGGGACATAAGTCAAGAAGACACTGAAAAATATTTGTTGGCAAAACATAGAATGGGGAGAATTGTTTTAGAGGAAGACTATAGCAAAAAACGATTAGTTATTCGTACTTTTTTGAATAAGGGAAGATGCTTGGAAACTTGACGAGCTTCCTAGAAAAAAAGTACAATAAAGGGTGCGAAAAGAGAGGGGTATCATTGTGGATAAAGTGTTCAATTATAAAAGTTGTTTCGATATTATCGGTCCTATTATGATTGGGCCATCAAGTTCTCATACGGCAGGAGCGCTTGCGATTGGAAGATATGCTAGACAATTGTTTGGTGGAACTCCTACAAGTGTTCAATGTATTTATTATGAATCATTTGCTCAGACTCATAAAGGACATGGTACAGACTTTGCGATTATTAGTGGAGTTTTAGGATTTGAAACGGATGATGAACGTGTTCCACAAGCGGTTGAGATTGCTATTAAAAAAGGGATTTCAATTGAATTTATTGAAAGGGACGAACCAAGCCCAGTCGCTCATGCGAATACAGCAGATTTAACATTGATGTCTGCAACAAGACGAGTTCGCTTAATCGGTACATCCATTGGTGGAGGAACTGTAGAAATTAAATATGTGGAAGTAGATGGATTCATTTCCAATCTTTCAGGATCACTTCCCATTATTTTAGAAATTCTTCCAATTGAAGAAGATTCAACCGTGGAGCCTCTATTAGAAGAATATGGCGTTTCGATTGGAAAACAAAAAGAATTGAAGGAAGGTTCATCACGCTTTATTAGTTATGAATTGAATGGACTAATTTCTCCAACTCTTCAAGAAAAATTACAATTCATTCAACAAGAAAAAACAATCTATGTATTTACATAAAGTTAAGAAAGGAATTTCGTGATGTTTGTTAGCATACAGGAATTAGTCGCATTAGCCACTAGCCAAAATAAATCTATTTCTGAAGTAATGATTGAACAAGAAATGGAAATGACCCAACAAAGTCGAGAATTTATTTGGGCGAAGATGGAAAAAAATCTTCAAACAATGAAAAATGCGGTAGAAAGAAGTGTACAGGGTCAAGGTGTATTCTCTCCAACAGGACTAACCGGTGGAGATGCTGTAAAAATGAAAAAATATCGCGAAAAAGGAAAAACTTTATCCGGAGATAAAATTTTAGCAGGAGTGCAGTACGCTCTAGGAACGAATGAAGTGAATGCAGCGATGGGGATTGTTTGTGCGACACCGACTGCGGGTGCTAGTGGAACTTTACCAGGGGTTGTATTTTCTATTGCAGATACCATGGAATTAACTCATGAACAACAAGTTCGATTTCTATTTACAGCATCAGCATTTGGAATGGTTGTTGCCAATAATGCGATGATTGCTGGAGCGATGGGTGGATGTCAAGCAGAAGTCGGTAGTGCAAGTGCGATGTCTGCAGCTGCAGCCGTTGAAGCTGCTGGCGGAATGCCACAACAATGTTCGGAAGCTTTTTCGATTGCTTTAGGAAATTTACTAGGATTAGTCTGTGATCCAGTTGCAGGATTAGTAGAAATTCCATGTGTGAAGCGAAATGCTCTTGGAGCAGGAAATGCACTAATCGCTGCAGATATGGCATTAGCAGGAATTACAAATGTTATTCCAGCAGATGAAACGATTGAAGCAATGCGTTCTATCGGAAGAAAAATGCCAAGCGAATTAAGAGAAACAGGATTAGGCGGAACCGCTAGTACTCGAACAGGATTAGCGATTAAAATGAAAATTTTCGGTCAAGATGTTTCGCTAGAAAAAGAGGAGGAATAACGATGGCAAAAGAAGTCGCAACATTTGCAGGAGGATGCTTCTGGTGTATGATTAAACCATTTGATACACAACCAGGAATTGAATCGGTCATTGCAGGTTATACAGGAGGACACAAGGAAAATCCTACTTATAAGGAAGTTTGTTCAGGAACAACAGGACACGTGGAGAGTGTAGTATTGATGTCAAAAACAAAAGATTAAAACTTTATAAAAGGCTTGAAACAAAGGGATTTCATGTAAATGGGTAATTTACTGGAATCCCTTTTTCTGTGTTATGATAATAGTCCTGACTACTGGGAAATAGCAGGTTGTGGCAACAGAACTACTTTTTTTGCTTGGCGTAACAACAGGACTGTTGTCAAAAGCAGTTTTTATGGGTGTGTAACAATAGAACTACTGTCAAAAAAAATTAAAATTGTTAAAATGGATTAACTATTATGAATTCATAAAAAAATATTCTTATTTTTAAGTTAACTTAATGATGATTAATGTCTATGAATTATCCACACGGACATGGAAACAAGGAAACCCCGATATGGATACAATAATATTTTTGAGTGCATATTTGAAATACTTGTATTTCAAAGGCTTTGAGTAAGTTTAAGAGATGTAAAATAGTTAAAAATCGTGAAACGAAAATAATTATGTATACATTGCATCACCAGAAATTTTTTAGTGGGTGCATAATTTAACGATAGCATTTTAGAAAAGGAGTTGATTATGGAGAAGAATAATCGGACATTGAAAGTATATGGAATGAGCAATAATAGATATAATGATACACCTACCATCATGATAAAAGGGAAATGGTTAGAAAAATTTGGATTTAAGGTAGGGAAAAAATATAATGTTGATTGTCAAAATGATAAACTTGTAATTACAGTAGATAGCATATAAAAATTTTAAGACTCTATAAATTTAATCGTAGTCTTTATACTATTCATGAACTGAAGATGTGTCAGTGGTAATTTCCTCATCAAAATGCCTTTCTTCTGATGGTGTATAGTTCATCAAATTTTTATTCTTATGGCTTTTTAGCATATAGCTTATGCCAAGTAAGATAAACTTTGAGGTGTTTGTTATAAAAAATAAGAGTAGCTTCAGCATAGCCAAGCTGTTAAATATTTTAATATTCACGATCTGTCTTATATGGAGGAGATGGAATGATAAGTATAAACTAAAGGACAACCATGTGGATGATATTACTGAATTTGATGAGGATCTGTGGTCTGGCCTTGCAGATTACATTCTAGTAAAGGATAAAGAAGATTACATAGTAGTCTTTAAAAATGGTACAGAGGTGGATGTTTAAGTCTATTAGATTATTCTGAAAAATATTAAATTGTATTATATGAATGACATATAACGCTGGTAATAAAGTAAGCTATTTGATATACTATCTTTATATATATAAAGATGAAAGAAGTTGACACACAATGAAAAGTATGTACACAATTTTTAGACAGACAGACAGAACTAGCCTTCTGCCTATTTGATAGTATCAATTTTTAATTAGCGATAGTATACACTATCGTTATTTTTTATTAAAAGCAATTATAATAAACTAAGCAAAGTGAGGTAATTGAGGTAATTATGGTTAAAAGAAAGAGAAAATTTAAATTACTTGTATCTATCATATTGGTGTCACTGCTATTTTTAGGGCATCTGGTTTCAGGATATACAACATTTGCAGATAATCAAGGTGAAAACAATTCTGAGGATAATGAATACAGTCTTAATCTCAGATTGTTTCGTCCTGATTTTTCCGATTTTGAAAGCATATTTGCAACATACACAAATTATTGGATGAATGACCCTGAACAAAAGGTTTTTGACCGAGATAAATGGGCATTAAAAGATTTTCTTGTTGAGCATGAGCTTCATATAGAGGGAGAAGCAAATACAGTTGTAAAAAATATGACATATACGGCAGAGGGCTACAACTGGGATGGAAATATATCCTTTGAAGATATAAAGATTCCATACAACAAGGTAGAAGTAGAATATTATAATAAAGATGACGGAAATCCGGTGGAGCCATATCTACTTCATTATGATTTATATCTTAAAAAAGCCAAAGGAAAAATGATTCTGAAAATTCCAAGACTTGCACCAAAGGCAGAATATACAGGTTCAATCGAAGATGCAAAATTGATTACTGAAAAAGAAATTAAAATTGTCGAAGCTGATCCTGAAAGGAACAATGTATATTTAGATGGTGTTTCAGGCGATGATAGCTTAGACGGGAAATTGGGCAGAGCTGTCAAATCTTTTGCTCGAGCAAAGGAAATAGCTACCAACAATCAGAAAATAAAGAGAATTATCGTAGTTGGAACAACATCTATTTCGGGGGATATATCTCTAGCTGGAACAAATGCAAAAATACTAAGAGGAAAAGACTTCAACAAATATTTGTTTAAGGTGGGAGCTGGTAAAAATGCAACCTTAACTGATATAACGATTGACGGAAATTCTGACGAAAATATTGGTATTGAAAATTCCCTTGTAAGCCTTGAGGATAAATCAGAGCTGAATATTGGCAGTAATGCTATATTAAGAAATAACAAAATAATGGAGATTCAGAACACTGCAACACGAGGTGGCGCGGTTAATGCTTCAAGTGCAACCATAAATATGACTGGTGGAAGCGTTGAAAACAATCAAGCAACATATGGTGGAGGAATTTATTTATATAGGTCCACAATGAATTTTTCCGGTGGAACTGTTCAAAATAATAAATCGAATTTGGTTATAGATTACGATTATGGTGAACAAAAGTATTCAGCTGGTGGTGGAATACTCGCAAATGAGGGATCTGCTATAAATATGTCCGCTGACGCAAAGGTATTAAATAATTATGCTGACGAAATTGGTGGTGGAATAAGCCTCGGCTCTAATCAGTGGGGTGCTTCTAATATTTTAAAAATGAGTGGTGGAACAATTGATGGTAATACAGCAGGTTCAGCCGGTGGTGGAATTTTTGTTCAAGCAAAGTATTATAGTGGGGGTGCTTCCAAGGCTTATATTGCTGGAGGAAGAATTACCAATAACCAAATGGATGCCAGTGGAGTTACCGAAAAAATGTTCGGCGGTGGTGGAATTTATGTAAATGGTGCGAATAATAATTATAATGTTCAAGGCGCTAACGGTGAGCTTTATTTAACTAATGTAGTAATTACTGACAATGAATCCAAATATGAGGGCGCGGGATATGCTTCTTGTCCAATATCAAAAACTAAAATTTATGTGACAAATGGTGCTGCTATATATGGAAATAAGACTGAATCAAATGTTAATGAAATTTATATTTTATGTAATAAGTATCTAGGGCTTCATGGGGGTGATCCAGAATATGATATTTCCAAAAGGATGTTAGGAGGAGTAGCATACAATTGGAAAAATAAGGACAATTCTCCTTTAGCTGAAAGTAAGCATAAAGGTATTCTAAGTAAGAATAATGAATATATAGCTTTACACACAGATGAAAAAGGTAATGAATTAACTTCAAATCTCGAAAAAGTATTAATTAGTGGCAACAAATCAAATACCCGAGGTGGAGGTATTGGTAGCAATGGTACTGTTACTATAGGTACAGAAGGAACGACAAGTGTGTCGGTAGAAAAGAAATGGATAGATGATAATAACGTTAATCAAAAGCACCCAGAATCAGTTACGGTTAAATTAATTGCCAATATCGAAAATAAAGAATATGAAATTGAAAACAGAGACTTAAGTGAAAAAAACAATTGGAAAACGACTTTTACTGATTTACCTACTAAAGCGGGTGAAAAAGATATAACTTACTCTATAAAGGAAGTTAAAGTAGATGGGTATACTGGGAAAATCACAGGAACAGCTAAAGATGGATTTATAGTTACTAACACTAGAATACCCGAAAAGACAAGTATACAGGTAACAAAGGCTTGGAAAGATGGAAATAACCAAGACGGAAAAAGACCAAACAGTGTAAAAATCAAGTTACTAGCCGATGGAAAAGAAGTAAGTGGAAAGACATTAACTTTAACAAAGGCAAACAACTGGACAGGATCGTTTACAGACCTTGATGAGTATAAGGACGGAAAAAAGATTGAGTATACAATCAAAGAAGACTCTGTCGGAAAAGGTTATGTAAGTGTAATTACTGGAAGTATGAAAGAAGGCTATAAGGTAACAAATACAAGAGAACCTGAAAAGATAAAAGTAGAAGGTAAAAAGACTTGGAATGATAAAAACAATCAAGACGGAAAGAGACCTGAAGAAATCACAATCAATCTGTTAAAGAACGGAACAAAGATAGATTCAAAGATTGTTAAGAAGTCAGATGATTGGAAATGGAAGTTTGAAGGACTTGATAAGTACGAAAACGGACAAGAAATAACCTATACCATTTCAGAAGAAGCAGTAGAAGGATACTCAACTGAAATCAACGGATATGATGTAAAGAACTCTTACACACCCGAAAAGACAAGTATACAGGTAACAAAGGCTTGGAAAGATGGAAATAACCAAGACGGAAAAAGACCAAACAGTGTAAAAATCAAGTTACTAGCCGATGGAAAAGAAGTAAGTGGAAAGATATTAACTTTAACAAAGGCAAACAACTGGACAGGAACTTTCACAGACCTTGATGAATACAAGGCAGGCAAAAAGATTGAATACACAGTCAAGGAAGAAGCTGTAGGAAATGGTTATACAAGTGTTGTTACAGGAACAGCTCAAGACGGTTATGTAGTAACTAATGTTAGAACACCAAATGTACCGCCTGAAAAACCAAATAAAGAATTACCAAAAACAGGCGATGGAATGAATTTATCTTTATATGGGCGGATTATGTTAATATCGGGTTCTTTGCTGTTACTTATTGGATATATACGCAAAAAATATATAAATATGTAAAATAAAAACCACTAGTTAATGATATGTACCCAGAATACTGGACACATATTTATGAACTAGGCTGAACACATGGATGCTATTCTGTATTATACAGGAGGCATCCATTTTGTTTTTGACTGAATTCTTTTGTTATTATAGTAATCTATATATTCTTCAACTGCTTTTGAGAATTCTTCAAAGAAAGAATAGTCTTTCTCATATCCATAATACATCTCGTTCTTTAATTTCCCAAAGAATGTCTCCATGATGCAGTTGTTATAGCAGTTTCCTTTACGTGACATAGACTGAATGATTCCACGTTCTTTTAATGGATTTCTAAAATAGGCATGTTGATACTGCCGGCCTTGGTCTGAATGAAATATAAGCCTTCAACAGATGGAAATTTTTCAAAAGCTCTATCCAGCATTCTTGATACCTGCTCAAGATTCGGATGAGAAAAGAAAAGCAATACTAGAAATGGTTGTTACAGGATGCGTTGTTGGCCTAAGTTGAGGACGATGAAGATCGCTTGTCTGAAATCACTGTGATGAAGACGCACATCATCAATTATGCAAAGGCAAGAGATGTTTTCGCAGAATATAAAGATTCCGGATATAATCGGGAGTTTTTTGAAAAGCATCGTGATTTGCTAATGTCTCGTAGAGTCGCAAAGGAAGCATTCGATGAGTTCATAAAAATCTATGGTATAGATGTTCCGATTCCAAAAGTGAAGGAATTGGCTGCAGAGTATTCGAAGATACTGAAACGAAAGAATAGGAACTATTCAGAATATAAGAAACTTAAACGTGAATTAAATACTATTTTAGAAAAGATTATTCCACCCCATTTAAGTGCGGATAGTTATCGTTATCCTGGTGAAAAACATTATCAAGAAGTTGAATCTTGGCCTAACCCTGAAGAATGGTTACCAAATGGAGATAGAAGTGCATTATGGAATGGAGATGCTCATCTAAAAGCCACAATCTTGGGTTCTAGTGAAACCTTAGCTGTTGTAGATGGTAAACTGGCAATAGGAAAAACTGGTTATGTTTATTTTGCAGATTTTGATAAAACTCGAGAAAGAACAAGAAAGTATCGAGTTGTGATTATTGGAGAATAATTAATAGATATACAACAAACCCCGATGGATTTCAAAAAATGAAATCCATCGGGGTTTCTACTGAATGTTTTTAAACTCTCTTACTCCCCATCCCAGTAAATTTACTAATAATCGTAAAGACTACTGAGCCGATAATAGCGGGCACTAACCATTCGAATCCGAAATGGTGTAATGGTAAGGTGTTGGTCCAAGCGGCTAATTCTGCAAGGAAGTTACCACCTTGCATTTGAGAGAATAGATGAATAGCTTGAATGCCTCCAATGAAGAATGCTCCAACAACAGCACCTGTATAAGTCCAATTATAAACAATATAGCGGTCGAAAATCGATAAGAAGATTAAGGCGATGACCATTGGGTAAATAGCGCTTAGTACTGGAACTGCTAATTGTAATAAGGCATCCACTCCTAAAAGGGATAGAAGGAATGAAATCACGACTGATACGACAACAATTTTTTTATATTCTAATTTTCCATTTGTTAAGGTTGAAAAATAATGTCCACAAGTTGTAATTAATCCAACAGATGTTGTTAAGCAAGCAAAGGATATAGCAATTCCCATAGCGAATTTACCAAATGAGCCTAACAATTGTTCAATTAAGCTAATTAATAATGCAGGTCGTTGAATTGTTGAATCGTAAACCGTACTTACTGTTGCTCCAGCGTAAGTCAAGCTGCTGTACACTAATGCTAGTAAAATGAAAGATACAATTCCAACTCCAAACATCATTTGATGTTGTTCTTTTTTCTCTGTATAACCACGTCTAGTTAAGTCTGAAATGACCACTCCTGCCATTAAGGCTGCTCCAAGTGCGTCCATTGTTTGGTAGCCCTCTTTAAAACTTTGAGAAAATAATCCTGCAGAAGTTGTTGTTTGGAATCCTGCATTTGGTTGAACGACAGCGGCAATAAATACAAGTAATAAAATGAATAATAAAATCGGTGTTAAATATTTTCCAATTGCGTCAATTACGGTGTGTGAATGAATGGCAATATATAATGTTAATCCGAAAAAGATAAGAGATGTAATCCATTGTGGAGCACTAGGTAAAAAGGATTGTACAAAAATTTCATGAGTAGTAGCTCCGGTTCTTGGAACGGCAAATAATGGTCCAATTAAGATAATGGAAATCGCTCCAATAATGATAGAAAAATGTTTACTAACTCTTTTTCCTAAGTCTGTTGCTTGTCCACCTAATAGAGCTGTTACAATAACCCCAAGAATCGGTAATAGTGGATCTGATAATAAAAAGGCAATATTCGCAATACCCCAGTTATTTCCAGAGATAACACCTAAATAAGGTGGGAAGATTAAATTTCCAGCGCCAAAGAAGATGGCGAATAATGCAAAACCACAAATCATAATGTCAGTGAGTTTCTTTCGAGACATAAATTTCCTCCTAGATATATTTTGAAAAAACAATTACAAATAGTGTACCACTTCTTTTTGTTGAAAGCTAGCCGAATGAATAAAGTTTCACGAGTGGATTTTTAAAAACTTATTGATTACAATACGAATAGAAAGTAATGAATTAGGAGGTTGTCCTTTTGCGTAAAGTATATTTAAACCATGATGGTGGAGTAGATGATTTAGTCTCATTATATTTATTATTAAAAATGGAAGATGTGGAACTAGTTGGTGTAGGTGTGATTGAAGCAGATTGTTATTTAGAACCTGCAGTTGAAGCAAGTAAGAAAATTATTCAAAAATTTGGTTCGACAAAAGATCAAAAAATTCGTGTTGCTTCTTCAAATTCACGACCGGTTCATCCGTTTCCAAAAGAGTGGCGTATGCATGCTTTTACAGTAGATGCTTTGCCAATTTTAAATGAACATAAACCGATTTTAGTCCAAGATTCCCCTTATAAAGCACATGAAGATTTAGTGCATGTATTAAAGGAATCAACGGAGAAAGTGGACTTATTATTTGTAGGGCCGTTAACAGATTTAGCTCGAGCATTAGATTTAAATCCAAGTATTGAAGAAAAGATTGGAAAATTATACTGGATGGGCGGTACATTTTTAGAACAAGGAAATATTGAAGAACCGGAACATGATGGAACAGCTGAATGGAATGTTTATTGGGATCCATTTGCTGCGAAACGTGTTTGGGAATCATCAATTCCAATTGAATTAGTCGCTTTAGAAAGTACTCGTATGGTTCCATTAACGTTGGATGTACGTGACCGTTGGGCGAGAGAACGTAAAGTAGAAGGTATTGATTTCTTAGGTCAATGTTATGCCATTGTTCCACCATTAACGCATTATGTTACGAATTCAACTTACTTCCTATGGGATGTATTAACGACTGCTTCTTTTGGAAAAGAAGATTTAGTGAAACGAGAAGTGGTTCCTTCAGATGTGATTACGAGTAGTGCAAGTTCTGGTAGAACGATTCGTGTAGAAGACGGTCGTCCTGTTGACCTTGTTTATCATGTAGACCGTGATGCATTTTTTGATTATATTACAGACTTAGCAAGAAAAGGCTAGAGTTTTTCTTTTTTAATAGTGAAAAAAACATGATAATACACGAATGCTGGTTATCTATGGTACAATAGATAAGCAGAATGATTGAAAGTGAGGAAATGAAATGAGTTTTAAGATTGGCAATATTCAAATTGACAATCCAGTAGTCGTTGCGCCGATGGCAGGGATTAGTAATTCAGCTTTCCGTGTAACTGTAAAAGAATTTGGAGCAGGCTTAGTTGTTTGCGAAATGATTAGTGATAAAGGAATTCAATTTAGAAATGAAAAAACATTAAGTATGTTGCATATTGAACCAAATGAATATCCATTGAGTGTCCAAATTATGGGCGGAAATAAAGATACATTAGTGGAAGCTGCAAAATATGTTGCAGAAAATACAGAAGCAGCGATTATTGATATTAATATGGGATGTCCCGTGAATAAGGTTATTAAAGCTGAAGCGGGTGCAAAATGGTTATTAGATTCAAATAAAGTATATGAAATGGTTGCTGCAGTAGTGGATGCAGTGGACAAACCTGTCACAGTAAAAATGCGTACTGGTTGGGATGATGAACATTTATATGCGGTTGAAAATGCTCTTGCAGCGGAACGAGCAGGTGCGAGCGCTGTTGCAATGCATGGTCGAACTCGTGTACAAATGTATGATGGAAAAGCTAACTGGGAAATTCTTGGAGAAGTGAAGAAAAACTTAACACGTATTCCATTCATTGGAAATGGAGATGTTCGTTCTCCTCAAGATGCTAAGAAAATGATTGAAGTTGCAGGCGTAGATGGTGTCATGATTGGACGAGCAGCCTTAGCAAATCCATGGATGATTAAACAAACGGTTCATTATTTAGAAACGGGAGAATTATTACCAGAAAATACAGTTCCGGAAAAAATTGAAATTGCTAAAACACATTTAGACCGTTTAGCTAACTTAAAAGGGGAATCAGTAGCAACAAAAGAATTCCGTAAATTAGCTGCTTATTACTTAAAAGGAATTCCTCGTGCAACAAAAACAAAGGTTGCGATTAATGAGTCTACAACGGTCTCTCAAGTAAATCAAATTTTAGACCAATTTGTACAAGAACATTTAGAACGTCAAGAAAGACAGTTAGAACGAGGAAAAGGAATAGAGTAAAGACTTTTATCGTATTTTAAAAAGATAAAATAGAACTTTTTTTCAACACATATAAACGCTTTATTTATCTGTCAATAATTGGTACAATAGATTAGAAATACAGTGACACATGTCACAAAAAAGGAGGAAATACAGTGTCTAACGAAGTAGAAGTACAAGAAACACTGAATGATCAATTACAAGTTCGCCGTGAAAAAATGCATCAATTACGTGAAAAAGGAGTAGAGCCTTTTTCAACAGGATTTAAACAAAAACAATCAACTGAAGAAATTCATAAACAATTTGAAGGTGCGACAAAAGAAAGCTTAGCTGAACAAGAAGAAGTAACTGTTCAAATTGCAGGTCGTATTATGACAAAACGTGGAAAAGGTAAAGTAGGTTTTGCTCATATTCAAGATGGTAAAGGCCAAATTCAAATTTATGTTCGTAAGGATGTTGTTGGAGACGAAGCTTATGAATTATTTGATAAAGCTGACTTAGGAGATATCGTTGGCGTTGTAGGAACCATTATGGTGACAAACACTGGAGAATTATCTGTTAAAGCTACTCAATTCGTTCATTTAACAAAAGCTTTACGTCCATTACCAGATAAATATCATGGATTAACAAATGTGGAACAACAATACCGTCAACGTTACTTAGACTTAATTAGTAACCGTGAAAGTATGGATCGTTTTGTAACACGTAGTAAAATTATCCGTGAAATTCGTCATTACTTAGATTCTCGTGATTATTTAGAAGTGGAAACACCAGTATTACATACATTAGCAGGTGGCGCGAATGCTCGTCCATTTATTACTCACCACAATGCTTTAGATATGGAATTATACATGCGTATCGCTCCAGAATTACACTTAAAACGTTTAGTAGTAGGTGGAATGGAACGTGTGTATGAAATCGGCCGTGTATTCCGTAATGAAGGAATTGATACAACTCACAACCCTGAATTTACATCTATCGAAATCTATACGGCTTATACAGACTATCAAGATGTTATGGACTTAACAGAAGGAATCGTATCAAGTGTTGCACAAGAAGTTTTAGGGAAAACAAAAGTTCCATATGGGGAATATGAAGTTGAATTAAAAGCTCCTTGGAAGAGAGTTCATATGGTAGATGCGATTAAAGAAGTTACAGGAGTAGACTTCTGGGTAGAAATGACAGATGAAGAAGCTCGTGCAATTGCGAAAGAAAAAGGTGTAAAAGTTGAAGACTCAATGACTTATGGTCACGTAGTCAATGAATTCTTTGAAACATTTGTAGAAGAAACATTAATTCAACCAACATTCATTTATGGACATCCAGTAGCAGTTTCACCACTTGCTCGTAAGAACGCTGAAGATTCACGCTTCACAGATCGTTTCGAATGCTTCATTTGTACAAAAGAATATGCAAATGGATTTACAGAGTTAACAGATCCAATCGATCAACGTGAACGTTTCATGAAACAAGTAGAAGAAAAAGAAACAGGTAACGATGAAGCTCATCCATTAGATGAAGATTTCGTGCAAGCATTAGAATACGGATTATCTCCAACTGGTGGGGTAGGTATCGGTATTGACCGTCTAGTTATGTTACTAACTAATAGCCAATCAATCCGTAACGTATTACTATTCCCAACGATGAAACATCAAGATTAATCAATAGAAAAAGGCACTTCTTAGAAAATCCAAGACGGTTTCTCCTTCTCCGTCTTGGATTTTTTCTGTTCTATGAAAGGTGGCTCTTTGTCAAATAGGGTTGATGAAACAATTTTAGTGAAGGAATTAAGCAGCGTCAGGTTGCTTGATTCCTTTTTAGTTGTTGGAGTAAATAGTTTAGACATTAATAAAATTCTATTTCTAAAATGAGTAAAACTGCTGTAACCATAGGCATTTCTTTTTAGTACTTTTATCTTGTTGTTAATCCCTTCAATAGGTCCATTTGAAAGGGTTGGATACTCACATGTATTTTGAATATACGGTAGAAGTTTCTTAAATGGATGAAGCCCTTTTTATATACACTAAAATAGGAACCCTATAAATTATAGAACCTGAAAGGTTCTGTCTGTTTCTTTTGTGGATTTTATGGTAAAATGATACCGTATGTATGGAATGAAAGAAGGTGTCAATGGACACGTGGATGAACAATTTGAAGGAAGAATTCCACCGCAAAATTTAGATGCAGAACAATCTGTTTTAGGTGCGATTTTATTAGATCCAGATTCGATTGTATCTGTAATGGAATTTTTAATGCCAGAAGATTTTTATCGAGTAAACCACCAAGTGATTTTTAAAGCGATGGTGGAATTAAATAATGATTCTTCGCCCATTGATATTGTTTCAGTTGCAGAACGTTTAAATCAAAATAAACAATTAGAAAATGCAGGGGGACAATTTTATTTACTAGAATTAGCTGAAAAAGTTCCAACTGCTTCGAATGTAGAATATTATTCAAAAATCGTTAGTGAGAAATCAACTTTACGAAAATTAATTCGAACTTCTACGGATATTGTAACAGATGCATATGGTGAAATAGATGAAGTAGCAGCAGTGTTGGATAGAGCTGAGCGAAGTATTTTAGAAGTTTCTGAAAAGAGAAATCGAGCTGGATTTGTAGATATTACAAAAGTCTTGAATGAAGCGTATTTATCTCTTGAAGAGCGTATGAAAAATACGGGAGAAATTACAGGAATTCCAACAGGATACATTGATTTAGACCGAATGACTTCAGGACTTCATTCGGATGAATTAATTATTTTAGCAGCCCGTCCATCTGTTGGTAAAACAGCGTTTGTATTAAATATTGCGAAAAATGTTGCGACAAAAACAAATGAAACAGTAGCAATTTTCAGTTTAGAGATGAGTGCCGAGTCCCTTGTAAACCGGATGTTATGTTCGGAAGGAAGCATTGATGCAAGTAATATGCGAAATGGTCGTTTAACGGAAGAAGAACTTCGTAGTTATTTTGTAGCATCAGGTACTTTATCGAATGCTCCTATTTATATCGATGATACTCCAGGGATTCGAGTATCAGAAATTCGTGCAAAATGTAGACGCTTAAAACAAGAGAGAAATAATCTAGGATTAATCGTAATTGATTACTTACAATTAATCGAAGGAAATGGACGAGAAAGTCGTCAACAAGAAGTTTCAGAAATTTCAAGAAATTTAAAGAAACTTGCTAAAGAATTAAGTGTTCCAGTCATTGCTTTATCTCAATTATCACGTGGAGTGGAGCAAAGACAAGACAAACGTCCGGTGATGTCGGATATTCGTGAATCAGGTTCGATTGAGCAAGATGCGGATATTGTAGCATTCTTATATCGAGATGATTATTACCGACAAGAACCAGATGAAGAGGGAAATGTTCCAGAACAAGAGTCGAATAATATTATTGAAGTCATTATAGAAAAGAATCGTAGCGGTCCACGAGGAACCGTAGAATTAATGTTTATTAAAGAATATAATAAATTTACATCGATAGCATCGAAAAGCTTAGAAGCTTCAATGCCACCAATGTAGAAAAAAATAATTTAAAGAGGTGCAGATATGTCATCAGTAGTAGTAGTAGGTACACAATGGGGAGACGAAGGAAAGGGTAAAATTACAGATTTCCTAAGTGAAAAAGCAGAGTATGTAGCTCGTTATCAAGGCGGCGATAATGCTGGACATACGATTCAATTTGGTGGAGAAACGTATAAATTACATTTAATTCCGTCAGGAATTTTCTCACCAGAAAAACTTTGTATTATTGGAAATGGGGTTGTCGTTAATCCAAAATCATTAGTAACAGAGTTAGTCAATTTACATGAACGAAATATTACGACTGATAATTTAAGAATTTCAGATCGTGCGCATGTAATTTTGCCATATCATATTGAATTGGACCGTTTACAAGAAGAAGCTAAAGGGGACAAGAAAATCGGTACAACGATTAAAGGAATTGGCCCTGCTTATATGGATAAAGCAGCTCGTGTAGGGATTCGTATTGCAGATTTATTAGATCGAGAAGTTTTTGAAGAACGTTTACGTTTGAATTTAGAAGACAAAAATCGTCAATTTACGAAATTATATGATGCAAATCCGATGAATTTTGAAGAAATTTTTGAAGAATATTATGAATATGGACAACAAATCAAACAATATGTTTGTGACACTTCTGTATTATTAAATGATGCTTTAGATAATGGAAAACGAGTATTATTTGAAGGCGCACAAGGTGTGATGTTGGATATCGACCAAGGAACATATCCGTTTGTAACGTCGTCTAACCCATTAGCAGGTGGAGTTACAATTGGTAGTGGTGTAGGCCCTTCAAAAGTGACAAAAGTAGTAGGTGTTTGTAAAGCATATACATCTCGTGTAGGAGATGGCCCATTCCCTACAGAATTATTTGATGAAATTGGAAGCCGTATTCGTGAAGTTGGTCGTGAATATGGAACTACAACAGGACGTCCACGTCGTGTAGGCTGGTTTGACAGTGTTGTGATGAGACATTCTAAACGTGTATCTGGTATTACAAATTTATGCTTAAATAGTATCGATGTATTAACTGGATTAGAAACCGTAAAAATTTGTGTTTCTTATCGTAAACCAAATGGAGAAGAAATTCGCCATTATCCAGCAAGCTTAGTAGAACTAGGACAATGTGAACCAGTTTATGAAGAACTTCCTGGTTGGACTGAGGATATTACAGGATGCCGTACATTAGAAGAATTACCAATTGAAGCACAAAACTATGTTCGTAGAATTTCAGAATTAGTGGGAGTAAAAATTTCAACATTCTCAGTAGGTCCTGATAGAAACCAAACCAACATTTTAGAAGATGTTTGGGATAGTAAATAAGATTTCCCAAACGCTCGATCGTAAGAGAGGAGCTAGTTATGAAAAAAATTTTAGTAGTAGACGACGAGAAACCAATCTCAGATATTGTCAAATTTAGCTTATCAAAAGAAGGTTTTGAAGTTGTTACCGCATTTGATGGAGAAGAAGGATTAGCAGTTTTTGCTGCTGAAAATCCAGATTTAGTGCTTTTAGATTTGATGTTACCAAAAATTGAAGGATTAGAAGTTTGCCGAGAAATTCGTAAAACAAGTAATGTCCCAATTATTATGGTAACTGCTAAAGATTCAGAAATTGATAAAGTGTTAGGGCTTGAATTAGGAGCCGATGACTACGTGACTAAACCATTTTCAAACCGAGAATTAATTGCTCGTGTGAAAGCTAATTTACGTCGTCAACATATTTCTCCAAATGAACCAGATGAAGAAAAAGCAGCAAACGAAATTGTATTGGGAAGCTTAATTATTCATGAAGATGCCTATGTCGTTTCTAAACGTGGTGAAGAAATTGAATTAACACATCGTGAATTTGAATTACTTCACTATTTAGCAAAACATATTGGGCAAGTCATTACGAGAGAACACTTATTACAAACCGTTTGGGGATATGATTACTTCGGAGATGTTCGTACAGTAGACGTAACGGTTAGACGTTTGCGTGAGAAAATTGAAGACACACCAAGTCATCCTACATGGATTATGACAAGACGTGGAGTAGGTTACTATATTAAAACTCCAGAACAAGAAAAAGAAGCTTAGAAAGATGCGCTTTTCTTTACCAAGAACTATTCTGGGAAGAAAGGCGCATTTATTATCTATAAAGGAGAAAAAACATGCAAAAAGTGAAACGATTCTTTCGTTCCATTCAATTTAAAATTCCTGTGTTATTTATTTTTATGCTGATGATTTCCTTGCAATTAATTGTTGCAAATTTTCTTCGTCAATTAGAAACACAGATGATTTCAAACTTCCAAGAACAAATTCAATTACAAGTTGGATTTTTAAAAAATAGTGTTCAACCGATTGTGTCAAAAGATGATAAAGATGAAGTCAAAATAGCAGAAAT
The DNA here is from genome assembly GCA_947254045.1 of uncultured Granulicatella sp. Classification (GTDB taxonomy): domain Bacteria; phylum Bacillota; class Bacilli; order Lactobacillales; family Aerococcaceae; genus Granulicatella. The sequence continues at coordinate 24,601 of CAMYBO010000002.1, forward strand.
TTCTAAAATACTGCAAGATTATCCGACAGGAAGTAGTATTGTAGAAGCTCGAGTACTAGATTCTCAAGGATATATTTTAGGGACGACGAATCAATCCCAACAATCTGTTGTAGGAACTCGTACGACAGAAGCAGATGCGCAACAAGTATTATTAACCAATACAGTGTATGCATATAATTTTACGGAACATGATACTCGTTATTGGAAAATTGTCTCCCCTATTTCTTCCACTAGTGGAAATTCAGGAAATCCACTTGGTATTATTTCTGTTACGACCAATATCGAGTCGAGATATACTCAAGTAAAAGATATCGGGGTTATTTTCGTTAGTTCATCTTTAATTGCTATTATTTTAGTGATTATTATTACTTTCTTAATTTCTCAAGGAATTACAAAACCGATTGCGGAAATGAAAAAGCAAACGGAAAAAATTGCTGAAGGAAATTATACGGGTGAAGTGAAAATTTATAGTGATGATGAGATTGGTCAATTAGGACAAGCAATCAATGATCTATCCTTTAAAATCAAGGAAGCTCAAGAAAGTACAGAGTCAGAACGTCAACGTTTAGATAGTGTCTTACGTCATATGAGTGATGGAGTAATCGCAACAGATAGACGTGGGCGTATTGTGATTATGAATACAGCAGCGTTAGATATTTTAAATTTAAAATCTGAAAAAGTGATTGGGATTCCATTATTATCTATTTTGCCGTTAGATGAAAAAGTAACGTTTAGAGAGTTATTAGAAACACAGCAAGAACGATTGATTCACTTAGAAGAAGATGGAGAAGACTCAATTGTTCAATGTGAGTTTTCTGTTATCCAGCGTGAATCTGGCTTTATAAGCGGGTTAGTTTGTGTTTTAACAGACGTTACGGAACAACAAAAGATTGATAGAGAACGTAGAAATTTCGTATCGAATGTATCGCATGAATTACGTACACCATTGACAAGTATTAAGAGTTATACGGAAGCATTAGTAGATGGAGCTTGGGAAAATAAAGAAATTGCTCCAGGATTTTTAAAAGTTATTGAAACGGAAACTGATCGTATGATGCGAATGATTACGGACTTGCTGAATTTATCTCGTATGGATCAAAATCGTTTCGGTTTGGAAAAAGAATTTATTAATATGAATGAATTGGTGGTTCATATTGTCAGTCGTTTTGAAATGGTATTACAATCTGAACCGTATCGTGAAAAGAATTATCGTATTTTAACAGATATTACCCAACGTGACTTATGGGTTGAGTTAGATCAAGATAAGATTACTCAAGTATTAGATAATATTATTAATAATGCGATTAAATATTCTCCAGATGGAGGAAGAATTATTGTTCGTTTAATGGAAACACATACGGATATTATTGTAAGTGTGAGTGATGAAGGGTTAGGAATTGCCCGCAAAGATATTCCTCATTTATTCGATCGATTCTATCGTGTAGATAAAGCTCGTTCTCGTGCAATGGGAGGTAGTGGACTTGGATTAGCGATTGCGCAAGAAGTTGTTCAATTACATGGTGGAAAAATCTGGGTGAATAGTATTGAAAATAAAGGTTCAACCTTCTTTGTTTCCTTACCATATATTCCATTTGAAGAGGACGGTGAATGGGAATGAAAATTCGTTTAAGATTTTTAGTATTCATTTTAATGCTATTAAGTATGATTAGTTTAGTATTAACATTGGCTGTTGTATTCCGTCCTGTAGAAATTTTCTCTCCAAATGGATTTACAAGAAATGTAGCTTCAACAAACCAAGATGCTAGTATGCAGACAAGAGTAAATTATACGTTAGAAGATGTTTTTCGCCCAACACGTTTTGTATACTCTCATGAGAATAAAGTAAAAATGACGAGTGATGCTTCGATTCTTGACTCAGTGAATAATTTTTTTGTAGGGAAATATAAAGACTTATCAAAAAAAGAAATACTTTCTCAAGAAAATTATGAACAATTAGTCATTCGAGATTCATTTAGTCAGTTATTATTTGATGCTCCAGTGACATTTGGAGTTATGACAAGATATTTTAATGACGTACCTGATGAATATAAACAAGAAACGTTTAGTCGTATCATTTATCGTCATGATGATCAAAAGACGGTTTACTTTATTAATGATTATACGAAGCAAGTATTTCAAGCTAAGTCAGTTGTAGATATTCAAACAGAATTTGCTAAATATTATGAGGAAGATAAATTTCACTTAGTAGAATCTTATATTTTGAAAAATAAACAAATTTTTATTGAAGTGAATGATCTATCATTAGAAAAACAAACTTATCTGATGGAACAAATTCCAATGAGTTTTTATATTACTCAATTGTTTGCGAATCCTTCAGAATTAAGAAATAGAAGTGATGGGCAATCGATTATTTATAATGATAATTTATCCCAATTGAAAATGGATCGATCAACAAATGTCATTTCTTATTACCAAAATCGAGTAGATGATGAACATTTATCAACAACCGTTCATTTACAACAATCATTTGCGCAAATGAAGAAATTAGGCGGATGGAAATTAGGAATGAGTTTTTCGGACTTTGATAGTGAACGAAAAATTGTAGAATATATGCGTTATGTAGGAACGTATCCAATTCTTTCAAATGCGAAAGAAGGGTTATCTCAATTTATTATTACAGCAACAGGAATTGAAAAAATGCGAGTTTCTTCTCTAATTGCGGAGACTCCAATGCCTTCAAAAAATGAATCGGTTGATTTAATGAGTGGAAAAGAATTAATGGATCAAATTTTAGGAAAAGGAATTGCATTAGATACATTAGAGGATATTCGTTTAGGGTATGCTTGGCAATTAAGCCGAGAAAGTAATCAAGTTGTTGAGTTTGTTCCAAATTGGTTTATCAAAATCGATCATAAATGGAAAACTTTAGAAGAAATTTCTTTACCAACATTGGATCAAGGAGGAGATAGCGATGGATTTTAGACGATCAACTTTAGTATTAATTCTTAGTTTTTTCTTCCTAGATATCTTTTTGTTTGGAACTTTTTGGCAAATGAAAAAGGAAGTAAAAAGTTCTTTGAATACAAGTATTAATGTGATGGAGCAAATGAGAACGGATGGAATAACGGTGACAGGGGTAAATACGACGGTAGAATCTCTGCCGATTATTCAAATTAGCCCTACTAATATTGAACATTTAATCAGCATTTTACCGAGCCAAGTTGCTACATATGATAAAGGAGTTATTTCATCACAATTATTAGCACCGATTCAATTGACATTAGATGCAAATACTACAGCTACAGTGGAAAATTTTGCAGAATTAACGAGTTATGTAGAAAGTGGTTCTATTATTAATGGAAATCAATATACATGGTTTAATTATAATCCGACAACACGTAAAGTGATTTATGCGCAACGTGCGAATCAAATTCCAGTGATGGATGGAAGTAGTCAAATTATTTTTACATTAAATGCGAATAATCAAGTGATTAGTTATGAACAGACTTTTGCTGGGAATGTATCAGTGCTTGGAACTAATCGTACTTTAATTACTTCTCAAAAAGCAATGGAAGTATTATATTTAGCTGGGAGAATACCAACTCGTTCAACGGTTTCTGTTGTTCGATTATCGTATTATAAATCGTTAGCGTTAAAAGATTTATCCATTTACTCTCCAGCTTGGTATGTAGAATTTAAACAAATAGATGGAAAAACTCTCGTTCGTCGAGTAGATGCAATTAGAGGTACTGTATTGACGAATGAAGCAACAGAAACGGTGAATACAACAACACCGTAATAGAACTGTCGCTGCAATAGAAAGGAAGACAATATGAGCGAATTAAGTTTTTTAGTGAGTTTACTAACGAGTGGAAGCTCGGGTAATGCAACGTATATTGAAACACCACAAAGAAAAATTTTAGTTGATTGTGGGTTAACTGGGAAAGCCATTGCAGCACAAATGGAAAAAATTGGACGATCAGTGGCAGATATTGATACGATTTTAGTCACGCATGAACATGTGGATCATATTAAAGGAATCGGAGTATTAGCAAGAAAATATGGCATGGATATTTATGCAAATGAGAAAACATGGAAAGCCATGGAAAATAAAAATATCGGTGTAATTAAGCAAGAGCAAAAACATTTATTTGAACCAGGAGTAACAAAAACTTTTGGAGATATTGATGTGATGAGTTTTGCAGTATCTCATGATGCAGCTTGTCCTCAATTTTATTCATTCCAAAAAGATCAAAAACAATTTGTGATGTTAACTGATACAGGTTATGTTAGTGAGAAATTAAGAAAATTACTATCTAATGCGGATGCTTACTTAATGGAAAGTAATCATGATGTAGATATGCTTCGTATGGGGAATTATGCATGGCATTTAAAACAAAGAATTCTTAGCGATAAAGGGCATTTATCCAATGAAGATGGCGCATTAGCGATGTGTGAAATGCTAGGAGATAAGACAAAGAGAATTTATTTAGGACATTTAAGCCAAGATAACAATTTGAAAGAATTAGCGTATCAAACAGCTGAATCCATTTTATTACAGCACAATTGTGGAATTCATGAAACTTTTGAAGTGTATCATACCGATCCATATGAACCGACTGAATTGTTTAGAGTTTAATAGAATTTTCAAAAAATAATGGGATTTTTAACAGCTTTATAACGATTTAATTACAGTATCTTCAAACTTTTTTCAAAAAGCTAGATTAGTATAAGAGTGTCAAGAGAAAGCGATAAAGAAATGGCTAAAGTGAAAAAGGAGGGGATATTCATGACAAATGAATTCCATGAAGAAGTAGAAAACACACAAGAAAATACAGTGTTAAATGAAGAAACAGCACAAGAACCTACTCCAGTAGTAGAAAAGCAAAACACTAAGAAGAGAAAAGCTTTTCGTTCAGGTTTTGTTGGAGGAGTAACTGGCGGACTATTAGCCGTTATTATTGGGTTTGGTGCCATGAGTGCAACTGGAACTTTAAACCAATTAACTGGAGCAAAATCAACTGCAACAAGTACAACAACTGTAAAAACAAGCCCAACAGCATTATCTAATAAGGGTGCTGGAGATGTTTCAGATGTTGTTTCAAATGTAAAAAATTCAGTTGTATCTGTGATTAATAAACAAAGTTTAAATCAAAATAATTTATTTGGAAGTTACGGACAAAGTCGCCGACAAAATCAAAAAACAGAAGATAGTGATTTAACAACGGCTTCTGAAGGTAGTGGAGTTATCTATAAAGTTGAAAATGGCTATGCTTATATTGTAACGAATAATCATGTTATTTCTGGTTCTCAAGAATTAGAAGTATTAATGGCAGATGGTACTCGTGAAAAAGCAGAATTAATTGGTTCAGATAAATGGACTGACTTAGCTGTATTAAAAATTAAAGCTGATAAAGTGACAACTGTAGCAGAGTTTGCTAATTCTGATGAAGTGAAAGCTGGTCAAACAGCAATTGCGATTGGTTCTCCTTTAGGAACTGAGTTTGCTACAAGTGTAACTCAAGGAATTGTATCTGCAAACGATCGTTCTGTTCCAACAGACGTAGATGGCGATGGTAAACAAGACTGGGTTGTAAATGCTATTCAAACAGATGCAGCGATTAACCCAGGAAATTCTGGTGGTGCATTAGTCAATGCAGCAGGACAAGTGATTGGTATCAATTCTATGAAGATTAGTAAATCTAGCGTAGAAGGAATTGGATTTGCGATTCCAAGTAATGAGGTAGTTTCTATTATTAATCAATTAGAAAAATCTGGTAAAGTGATTCGTCCAGTTCTAGGAATTTCAATGGTAGATTTAACATCTGTTTCTTCTCAAGGACGTCAACAATTGGAGTTATCAAACGATGTTAAAGAAGGTGTCGTTGTAGCGGATGTTCAAGAGAATAGTAGTGCAAGTAAAGGTGGATTAAAACAATACGATGTCATTACAGAAATTGATGGTAAACCAATTTCAGGAGTGCAAACATTAAGAAAAGCACTATATAGTAAAACTGTTGGCTCTAGTATGGAAGTCACTTACTATAGAAATGGACAAAAACAAACAACAACCATTCAATTAACAAGCTCAGATAGTCCAAGTTTATAAAAAACAAAATAAGATGATGCTATCCACATAGTTATCCACAGAAATGTTGATAACTATGTGGATATTTATTTTAGCTGTGTAGAAAAACGAAAAAATATTTTTTTAAAAACATTGATATAATAAGCTTTTTTTGAAAATAAGTTATCCACAAGTAGGTGATTAGTTGTGAATAAGTTTATGATAGATATCTAAGAAATACTTTTATATCAATGATTATAAAGGTTTTGGATAACTTTGGATATTAGAATAAAATTGTGGATAAAGTAGACGAACAAGATGTAACAGAAAAATTACAAAAAAAGGGTATTGACCAATATATTGGGGATGGAGAGTGAGTTGGAAACAAAATTTAGTAGCGAACATGTGTACATGTGGATAACTCTGTGGATAAGTTGTGAGTTTCTTATAAATTTTTGAAAAAATCTTGAGGAGTTGGGGAAAAGGGAATATACTATTGTTAGTAATGGAGAAGTACCCAAGAGGCTGAAGGGGTCGCACTCGAAATGCGATAGGTCGTGAAAGCGGCGCGGGAGTTCAAATCTCCTCTTCTCCTTATAAAGTTTATTAGTTCACTCTTATTTTAAGTTGAATTGTAAAATGAAGTGCAACAAAAAGACATAACTATCTGATATACTTAAGTCGACGAATACAAAGCATAGGAGTGATAATTATGTCTAAAGAAAATAGTACCACAAAATCATCTTATAATCCTCTTTCAGCTATCGAAAGAGGAAAAATTGAGGTGCTTCATAAACAAGGAAAATCTCCATCAGAAATTGTACGAGAACTTGGTAGAAATCGTTCTACGATTAGTCGTGAATTAAAACGTGGAACTGTTGCACAAATGAAAATGAAAAAAGGTTTTCTGAAATGATTTTTTCGTTTTTGGAATCCTTTTTTTGTTTCGAGAATCGATTTTCTTTTTCAAAAATAACGAAACCGCTATTTTAGGTGAAAAAGTACTACAGCGTAAAAGATTTTTAACAAAAATGTTAGGGTATCATACATTTGTGACAAAAAAGAATAAAAAAAGAGAACCAATGTTATACTGAAGTTGCTTAAAAATCAGGAAAGAGGTTC
>CAMYBO010000003.1 GCA_947254045.1 uncultured Granulicatella sp.
AATGAGGCACCCGTAAATAAAGATGTTCAATTATCAGTTGATGAATCCAATTCGATGACTTTTGGAGAGGTTGCTAAACGTGCAAAAACTGTTGATTTTAAACTAATAAATGATAATTTAAAAATATGGATTGATCAATGGAATAAAATACTTAACCAATAATTTGATTAAAGTGATTGATGATCACATTTGTTTAAAAGGTAAAAAAGTAAAGCCGTCCTATAGTTGTTAGGACGGCTTTACTGGTGAGTAATTTATTCTTAGTTTTACTTATGAATTAGATTTCAATAAATGGGGTAGAGTAGAGGAGTGAAAATGTGAAAATTGGTTATAGAAATGCATGGATTCTTACGATGGACAATAGGATGACAGAGTATTCAAATGGGTATTTAATATTTGACAATGATATAATCCAAGAAATAGGTAGTATGACAAATTATATTGCGGATAAAGCTGATAAATGGATAGATGCTAAAGGTGGGATTCTTCTCCCTGGATTTATAAATGCTCATACTCATTGTGGTATGATTCCTTTTCGCTCTTTAGGAGAGGATTGTCCAGATCGGTTACGAAGGTTTTTATTTCCGCTAGAGAAAGAAGTCGTTGATGAAACATTGATTGAGTTAAGTACTGCTTATGCTATAGCAGAGATGCAGTTAGCTGGAATTACAACAATGTGTGATATGTATTATTTTGAAAATGTAGTTGCTGATGTAGCAAAGAATATGAATATGCGAGCCTTTGTTGGGGAAACTATTATTAATCAGCCAACCCCTGATAGTACTAATACAAAAGAAAGTATGGCTTATACTGTAGATCTTATCGATAAGTGGCAACATGATAAATTAATTCATCCAATTATTGCTCCTCATGCCCCTAATACGAATACTGAACAATGTTTACGGAATATTCTAGAATTATCTAAATTATATCAAGTTCCTATTACGTTACATGTGTCAGAAATGAGTTATGAGATGGAGTATTTTCGCGAAAAATATAATCAAACTCCGATTGAATTTTTGGAATCAATAGGATTCTTTGAAGCGCCGGTAGTTCTTGCACATTGTATAATGCTGACAAAAAATGATATTAAAATTTTGGAGAAGTATCCGAATGTTAGCGTGGTGCATTGTATTGGTGCTAATACAAAGTCTGCTAAAGGAGTGGCACCTATTCGCAGCCTCCTTGAACATGGAGTGACAGTTGCTCTTGGAACTGATGGACCTAGTAGTGGAAATACGTTGGATATTTTTACGCAGATGAGAATGATGGCAAATTTTCAAAAAACATATTTAAAGGATAGAGCTGCTTTTCCGGCAAAAGAGATTGTACGTTTGGCTACATTTGGTGGTGCTCGTGCATTAGGATTGGAACATGAAGTTGGTTCGCTAAAGGTCGGAAAGAAAGCAGACTTAACATTAGTTGAAACTCAGTCTGTTAATATGTTTCCAATTTATGATGCTTATGCAGCACTTGTTTATTCCGCAAATGCAACAAATGTGAGAGATGTGTGGGTGAATGGTGTGTCGGTTGTGAGGGATAAAAAACTAACAAAATTTTCAGTAGAAGAACTGCAATCAGAGTTGAAAAAACATATGAAATTTTTTCAATTACGTGCGACTGAGTTAGAACAATCGCTATAGTTAGGCGGGGGTTTTACATTTTGTTTCAAATAATACTAATTTCAGTTATTTAGTAATATAAAGTAAAAAGGCTGGGATTCACCCCAGCCTCTTTGTATTATGCTAAATATCTTTCTAAACGAGCGACTACTTCTTGTAAATTTTCCATTGAAGCAGCGTAACTGAAACGAACATAACCTTCTCCACCAGGTCCGAATGAAACTCCAGGGATTAATGCTACTTTAGCATTTTTTGCAAGGTCACGAACGAATGCCCATGAATCTGTTCCGCATTTTGCAGGGATTTTAGCAAATAGATAGAAAGCTCCATCAGGACTTGCTACTTCGAAGTCTAAGCGACGTAATTCTTTTGCTAGATAGTCACGACGTTGTTGGTATTCTGCTTTCATAATATCGCAGTCGCCTTGTCCGTGTAACATCGCAGCTAATGCACCGTATTGGCTTGAGCTACTTGGAGAAGTAACCATGTATTGGTGAGTTTTAACAACTTCATTAATAAATGGAACAGGTCCAAGGATGTAACCAATTCTCCATCCAGTCATGGCATGAGATTTAGATAAACCTGTAATCACGATTGTTTGATCTGGTAAGAATGAAGCTAATGAAGTGTGAGTTCCGCTATAAGTTAATTCTGCGTAAACTTCATCACATAATGCCCATAATCCATATTCTTTTAAGACAACGCTTAAAGCTTCTAGTTGTTCTTTAGAATAAGTTACCCCTGTTGGGTTACTTGGATATACTAATACAACTGCTTTAAAAGTTTTTTCTGGATGAGCTTCGATAGTAGCACGTAATTTTTCTGGAGTTAAAATAAATCCGTCTTCACTAGTATCGACTGTAATAAAGTTCCCTTGGTTGACCATTGTAATAGGCATATATAATGGGAATACTGGAGTAGGAACAATAACTGTATCTCCAGGGTTTAAAATAGCTTGGAAGCTAGCGTTAATGGCTTCAGTAGCTCCGATAGTAGTAATTACTTGTTCAGGTGTATAGTTTAAATTGAATTTTTTATTGTAGTATGCTGCAGTTGCTTTACGCAATTCAGGAATCCCTGCATTTGGAGTATAGTGGGAATGATTATCACGAATTGCTTGAATAGCAGCCTCTTTAATATGTTCTGGTGTGTTGAAATTTGGTTCACCTAGTGTTAATTTGATGATTCCAGGAATTTGAGAAACTTCTGCATCAAATTGACGAATATCTGAAACGGCAATTTTTTCAACGACTTGATTGAATGGATGTTCTAACATTAATTTACCCCCTAGTAATAGATAGGTAAATTGTACCTTTTTTATCAAATATTGGCAATATGGAAGTGAAAAAAGTCTTCTAACCATTCCTCCTACTAGCACAAGTTCAAAAAGTATTGTATAATATCACTGAAATATAGGTAAGCAGTCAAAGTGCGAGCCACCTTTTTGTTAATAAGGGGTGGAGTGTGCACTTTTTTTGTGCAATGAAGCCAAGAAAGGATATCAGTATGCAAACAGAATTTGATACGATTGCTGCGATTTCGACAGCACCTGGTGAAGGGGCTATCGGGATTGTCAGAATTAGTGGAGATTTGGCGATTTCAATCGCAAGTTCGATTTATCAATGTGGTACTAAAAAATTAGAAGAACAAAAGACACATACGATTCATTATGGTCATATTGTCGACCCTAAATCTGGGGAAATCTATGATGAAGTCATGGTAAGTGTCTTAAGAGCTCCAAAAACATTTACACGAGAAGATATTGTGGAAATTAATTGTCATGGAGGGATTGTGGCGATTAATCGTGTGTTGCAATTAGTGTTGCGCATGGGAGCAAGATTAGCGGAGCCTGGGGAATTTACGAAACGTGCCTTTTTAAATGGGCGTATTGATTTATCTCAAGCAGAAGCAGTGATGGATTTAATTCGAGCAAAAACGGATAAATCAATGCAATTAGCGATGCGTCAATTAGATGGTCAATTATCGCATTTAATTCAAAATTTACGTCAAGAAATTTTAAATACATTAGCACAAGTAGAAGTAAATATTGACTATCCAGAATACGATGATGTAGAAGAAATGACTTTGCAATTATTACGAGAAAAGACTCAACAAGTGTTGCAAGGGATTCGTGCTTTATTAAATACAGCTAGCCAAGGGAAGATTTTACGAGACGGGTTAAAAACAGCCATCGTAGGTCGCCCGAATGTTGGGAAATCTAGTTTATTAAATGTATTATTAAGAGAAGAGAAAGCCATTGTAACGGATATTGCTGGAACAACAAGAGATACAATCGAAGAATATGTCAATGTCCGTGGAGTGCCTTTACAATTAATTGATACAGCAGGAATTCGTGAAACGGATGATGTCGTAGAAAAAATCGGGGTAGAACGTAGTCGTAAAGCGTTAAAAGAAGCGGATTTTGTATTGTTGTTATTGAACCAAAGTGAAACATTACAAGAGGAAGACATTCGTTTATTAGAAACGACAAAAGGAATGAAGCGAATTATTTTATTTAATAAAATAGATTTGCCTTCAAAACTTTCAACAGAGGATATCGCTCTTTATGCTAAGGAAGAAGAAATTGTCACAATGTCTATGTTGAATAAAGAAGGAATCGATCAATTAGAAGAAAAAATTGCGGGATATTTCTTTCAAGGACAAATGAATGAACGAGATGCAACTTACTTATCAAATACTCGTCATATTGCCTTATTAGAAAAAGCAGAACAGGCATTAGTCGAAGTGCAAAATGGGATTGAAATGGAAATGCCGGTCGATTTAATTCAAATTGATTTTACAAGAGCATGGGATTTATTAGGAGAAATCACTGGAGACAGTATTCAAGATGAGCTTCTAACCCAATTATTTAGCCAATTCTGTTTAGGAAAATAAGAGAAAGCCACTATTGGAGAAAGGGAGTTTCGAATGACAAAGTTAGCAACGATTTGCTATATCGATAATGGAAAAGAATTGTTATTACTAAAGCGCAATAAGAAGCCAAACGATGTACATGAAGGTAAATACATTGGAGTAGGTGGTAAATTTGAAGCGGGTGAATCTCCAGAAGAATGTGCCATTCGTGAAATTTTTGAAGAAACAGGTTTGAAAGTTCATCAAATGGCGTTAAAAGGGATTATTACTTTTCCTGAATTTACTCCCGAACATGATTGGTACACGTATGTGTTTCGAGTGACGGATTTTTCCGGGGAATTAATCGACTCTCCTGAAGGTACTTTAGAGTGGGTTCCTTATGATCAAGTATTGACGAAGCCAACTTGGCAAGGCGATTTAATTTTTATGAGTTGGCTATTAGAGAATCGTCCATTTTTCTCAGCTAAATTTATATATGAAAATGGTGAATACATTCGCCATCAAGTGGAATTTTATACAACGAATGAACAATAGAAAGTAGGAGGAAGTATGGTAACAACTTATGAAGCTGGTAACTATGATGTTATCGTAGTCGGTGCGGGTCACGCTGGAAGTGAAGCTGCACTAGCAAGTGCTCGTATGGGTGCTAAAACATTATTATTAACAATGAATTTGGAAATGGTGGCATTTATGCCTTGTAATCCGTCTGTTGGAGGCCCTGCAAAAGGAGTCGTTGTGCGTGAAATTGATGCGTTAGGCGGAGAAATGGGTAGAAATATCGATAAAACCTATATTCAAATGCGTATGTTAAATACAGGGAAAGGCCCTGCAGTACGTGCGTTACGTGCGCAAGCAGATAAACATTTATATGCGCAAGAAATGAAAAAAACAATTGAACAACAAGAAAATCTTGATTTAAAACAAGGAATTGCGGAACGTTTAATTGTAGAAGACGGTGTTTGTAAAGGGATTGTATCTCATACAGGTGCAATTTACCGTTCAAAAGCAGTTGTTTTAACAGCTGGAACATCTTCTCGTGGGCAAATTATTATTGGAGAATTGAAATATTCTTCTGGAGCTAATAATTCTCAACCGTCGATTAAATTATCAGAAAACTTATTAGAATTAGGATTTGAATTAGCTCGTTTTAAAACAGGGACTCCTCCAAGAATTAAGAGTTCTTCGATTGATTATAGCAAGACAGAAATCCAACCAGGAGATGAAACGCCAAATTTATTTAGTTTTACTTCTAAAGATGAAGACTACCGCTATAATCAAATTCCATGTTGGTTGACGTATACAAATGAAGGGACTCATGAAAAAATTCGTGAAAACTTACATCGTGCACCAATGTTTACAGGAATTGTAGAAGGTGTAGGAGCTCGTTATTGCCCATCTATTGAAGATAAAATCGTTCGTTTCAGCGACAAACCTCGTCACCAAATTTTCTTAGAACCAGAAGGGGAAAATACGGAAGAAGTGTATATTCAAGGATTATCAACTTCTCTACCAGAAGATGTTCAAATTCAAATGATTCATACAGTAGAAGGTTTGGAAAAAGCTGAAATGATGAGAACTGGTTATGCCATTGAGTATGATGTAGTGATTCCTCACCAATTAAAAAATACATTTGAAACAAAAATTGTGGAGAATTTATTTACAGCTGGACAAATGAATGGAACAAGTGGATATGAAGAAGCTGCCGGTCAAGGACTTTATGCCGGGATTAATGCTGTTCGTAAAATCCGTGGTGAAGAACCATTTATTTTAGGTCGTAGTGATGCGTATATTGGAGTATTAGTAGATGATTTAGTTACAAAAGGAACGACAGAACCGTATCGTCTATTAACTTCTCGTGCAGAATATCGTTTATTATTACGTCATGATAATGCAGATTTACGTTTAACAGAAAAAGGTCGTGAACTAGGATTAATTTCAGATGAACGTTATGTAGCATTCCAAGAAAAACAAGCAACCATTCAAGCAGAAATTAAACGTATCCAATCAATCCGTTTGAAACCAACTGAACAATTGCAATCATTCTTAGCTGAAAAAGAATCTGCAGAATTAAAAGACGGTATTTTATTAAGTGATTTATTAAAACGTCCAGAGTTATCTTATGATGATTTAATTGGCTTTGCAGAAGAAGAGGTAGCTGTTTCTCGTGAAGTAAAAGAACAAGTAGAAATTTCTGTGAAGTATGAAGGTTATATTGCCAAAGCGATTGAAAAAGTAGAAAAATTAAAACGAATGGAAGCAAAACGTATTCCATCGAATATTGATTATGATGCTATTAATGGACTTGCGACAGAAGCTCGTCAACGTTTGAAATTAATTCAACCAGAAACGATTGCGCAAGCAAGCCGTATTAGTGGGGTAAACCCTGCCGATGTATCGATTTTAATGGTGTATATCGAACAAGGAAAAATTGCGAAAGTTCAAGAATAGGAGGATTGTATGAAACCAGAAGAATTTTATCAAAGACTCCAAGAAGTTCATGGCATTATTTTAACAGAGGTACAAAAAGAACAATTTCATCAATATTTTCAATTATTGGTGGAGTGGAATGAGAAGATGAATTTAACGGCAATTACCGATGAAGAAGGTGTCTATTTGAAACACTTCTATGATTCATTAGCGTTAGGATTTCATCATGAATTGTCGAATCAAACATTGTGTGATGTCGGAGCTGGAGCAGGATTTCCAAGTATTCCATTGAAAATTGTATTTCCAGATTTAAAAGTGACAATTGTGGATTCGCTCAATAAACGAATTACATTTTTAAATACTTTAGTAGAAACGTTAGGATTAATAGATGTGCAATGTTTCCATGATCGTGCAGAAACTTTTGGGCAAAATAAAAATTTCAGAGCATCTTATGATGTCGTAACAGCTAGAGCGGTAGCAAAATTAAGCGTACTAAGCGAATTTTGTATGCCATTAGTGAAAAAACAAGGATACTTTTTAGCATTGAAAGCTGCTCATACAGAAGTGGAGTTAGAAGAAGCAAAAAAATCGATTGCCATTTTAGGTGGAAAAGTGGAAGGCGATGTATCATTTGATTTACCATATGAAGGTGGAAATCGTCATGTCGTCACTATCTTAAAAACAAAAGAAACGCCAAATAAATATCCACGGAAACCAGGAATTCCGTTGAAAAAACCATTATAAAAGAAGAAAGACTTTTCTGTTGTAGCAGAGTTATCGTTACGTTTAGCAACTATTACAAAGAAGAGTCTTTTTTTGTTACAAAAAATAAAAGAATATTAAGAATGTGAAAAAAATATCTTTCCTAACTAAAAGAGGAGTATAATAAGTATAGAGAGATTTTTGCAGAATCTCTTCGGAAAAAGTACCAATAACGAAGGGGAGAGATGAAAGATGAAAAAGAAATGGTTTGGTAGTTTATTAGCTTCTATAGCTTTAGTAGCAGCATTAGCAAGTAGTCAAGCATTTGCTGCAACAAATGATGGTTGGGTTCAAAGTGGCAACCAATGGAATTTATACCAAGAAGGTAAATTAGTAAAAGATGGCTGGGCTAAAGATAAAGGCACATGGTATTTCTTTGATAATAATGGTGTGATGCAAACTGGCTGGGTATTCACTGGCGGAGCATGGTACTCTCTAAATGGAGATGGAGCAATGCGTACAGGTTGGTATCAAGAAGGAAATACATGGTACTATTTATCTGACCAAGGAGATATGCAAACAGGTTGGACAAAAGTAGGAGATAAATGGTCTTATTTTGAATCAAATGGTTCAATGGTAGCAGATCAACCGGTGAAAGCAAACGATGGTCGTTCATATGTCATTGGAAAAGATGGCTATATGTTAACAGACACTCCTTATCATCTAGTGTCAGAAATTTATCGCATGGGTGGCGATGAATACTTACTTCATAAATCAAAAGACGGTGTCTATATTGCACAAAATGAATGGTATGTAGAAAGTAATGCTCGCTTAGGAACAGCAGGTTACGACTTATTAGATACATTAGTAGACCATAAAGAACCAGGTGAAATGATTAATCCTGATTCAGTTGTTAAAGGATTACAACAATTTATGGATCGTTTCTACTTTGGTGAAAATGGGAAACGTGTAGAAAAATTACCAGAAATGTCTATTACTTCAACCATTAGTGTGAAAAATAATGAATTTGTCATCGATCATTTCAATCCACGTTTAGCCATTTTAGATCACTTTACAATTGTGAATAATAAACTTTATGTATTAAAAAATCCTAATGAAGGTACATTACGTCCAGGTTACAAATTCTTGTTAGGACAAAGTTCAGAAAATGGCTATAACTTACTTGTTTTAGCAAATGAACAAGGGGAAGTTATTTCTATGAAACGTTTATCGAAAGATGTTTCAGATTTTAACAAAAAAGATATGGTTGGTTTAGAAAACGACCGTATTATGATTGATATCAATCAAACAGATGACCAAATGGTTCGTATGTATCACTAATTCTATGAGTTAATGGGTGTAGGATTAACCAAAAGAAAACCTTAACGAAGAAAAAAGCGAAATGAAGCAGAACTTCATTTCGCCTTTTTTATGCATTGAATCGATTCATAATTGAGTCGATATTTTTAATTAATACGGAAATAGATCCGTCTGGATTGTTAATAAATTCCACCATTTCTTTGTTTTTGTAAATGTCACTTGGAATGGTGATTTCAATTCCATTATCGAGTTTGAATTTTTGTTTACTATATTTCTTCTCGTATTTTGGCACATTTGTAACAGGAATTTTTTCTGGAATTTTTTCAGTTGCAATGGCTTGGTAAGCCGCTTCTTTTGCGAGTGGTTTGTCTTTGAAGACTGTATCGAAAATCATTCCTGCATCAATCTCATCACTTTCTTCTAATTGTGTTAAGATGGCTTGTTGTGTCGTTGCAAGAGCCAAATAATTTTCTTCATCGTATTTTTTAGCAACATGAGTGACAGTCTTTTTAATTTCTTTGATTTGTTCCTGTGTGCTTGTTGGAGGTGTGATTTCTAAAAACTGCTCAGAAAAATACGGAATTTTTTTGCCTTCTACAATATATTTTCGTTCGATTAATTGATACTGTCCATTACTTGTATCCACAATGAAGGCTTCTGATAATTTTTGAGAAGGATTTGGTAAAATCGCATGATTTTGTAGCACTGTATTTAATACTTGATCATCTTCATAATCTAAAAAATGTGTATATTTAGAGCTGTAGTCTAAACGCAAAATCGCAAAGAAATTTCCACCTTGATCATTGATTCCTGTTGCAAAGACATAATCAGCAGCAGGGATATCTTCTGCTGGTGCGATGATTTCATATAATTTATGAGCTAGTTGTTGTGTTTTTTCAATAAAAGGAACGCTGTCATCTGCTAAAAATCCTAGTAGTGGTTCTTCTGGAGGTAAGACACCATGACGGGGATCGCTTTTTAATGTTTTTTCAATTATTTTTGTAAAATATTCTGTAATATAGGGATTCGATAAAGGTAATTCTTTTTGGGATAACAGTAAGTTTCCGCTATTTTTATCGAAAATGTGTAAATAAGCTTGGTGTAAAATCATAAGAACTCCTTAAAAATATTATTGATACAAACATACCACTTCTTTTTTTGTAAGTAAATGGAGTATACTAATTTTATTCTGAGGGATGGGAGGTTGAGAAGTGTTTGAAAGTAGAATGCATTCGCCTCTAGGCGAAGTTCGTTTAAGAAGTGATGGCGAGTCTTTAATAGGATTATGGTTTGTAGGACAAGTCAATGATGCTAGGGAAATTAGTGATTTTGAGATACAAAATGATTTACCGATTTTTGGGCTAGTTGAAAGTTGGTTAGAAAGTTATTTTTCTGGAAAACAAACTTCGATAACGATTCCGTTGAAACCTAAGGGAACTATTTTTCAGCAAAGAGTTTGGCAAATTTTGCAAGAAATTCCTTATGGAGAAACGATGACTTATGGAGAAATTGCGCAGAGAATCGCAAAAGAAAAAGGAGTCGAAACTTTTTCTGCTCAAGCAGTAGGACAAGCTGTTGGAAAAAATCCAATCAGTATTCTCATTCCATGCCATCGAGTGCTCGGGAAAAATGGTGCATTAACCGGATATGCCGGTGGAGTTCATAGAAAAGAACAATTGTTACAGTTAGAAAGGGAAAAATAAATGGTATTAAAAGGAATTAAGATGATATTAGCGGCATTTGGTTCATTATTAGTGGCACAATATTTTGGATTGTCGTCTGCTTCGGTAGCGTCGATTATTGCAATTTTAAGTGTTGGAAATACGAAAAAGTCCTCTATTGTAATAGCTTGGAAACGTATAGTGGCTATGTTGTTAGCTTTAACAGTAGCTGTTTGTGTCTTTTTAGTGATGGGACATTCTACCATTAGTTTTGGAGTGTATTTAATCATTTATATTCCTCTTGCATTTTTATTAAAAGCAGAAGCAGGGATTGCTCCAAGTTCAGTGTTAGCTATTCACCTTTGGTTAAGTCAGACAATCACGAATGAGTTATTACTAAATGAGGCTTTGTTAATGCTTGTTGGAACTGGAGTAGCTCTTTTGTTAAATTGGCATATGCCTAGCTATCAACAAGATATTGAAGATAAAAGACAAGAAATTGAAGATAAATTAAAAGATATTTTAAGAAAAATGGCATACTTTTTACGAATGGGAAATGGAACAAATGATGCAAAACTCATTATTGAAGCAAAAGAAAAGTTAGCCCAGGCGCAAAAACTTTTATTTATTGAAAGTGAAAATCAGTTATTTAGTCAATTTAATAAAGATTTATGTTATTTTGAAATGCGAGCGGAACAAATACAGTTATTAGAAGTGATGGCTAAAAATTTAAATGATTTTCATTGTCCGGCTAGAGAGGCTGAGTTGTTAGCAGAAATGTTTGATTCAACAGCAGAACAATTGCACGTAACGAATACGGGGTTAAATTTAATGGAGGAGATTCAAGATTATATTGATGAATTTAGAAACTTAGACTTACCAAAAACGAGAGATGAATTTGAATATCGTGCGACATTATTCCAGTTATTAAGGGATTTACAACGATTTATTGACCTTAAAGTATGTTATTTTAGAGATCATCATTAATTTGGAGAAAAATATATCGAAAAAGTTGCAAAATAGCTTGCATTTCACAAGAATTCTTGCTAGAATATCAAGGTGCATTTGTATGCACTGGAACAAAACGTGGGAGGAGAAATCTTCATCTCCATTTAAACCACGCGCGAAACAATCAAGGAGGTAATGTCTCGTGGCTAAAAAAGTTGTAAAACTAGTTAAATTACAAATTCCTGCAGGTAAAGCTACACCAGCTCCACCAGTAGGTCCAGCTTTAGGTCAAGCACAAGTTAACATCATGGGCTTCTGTAAAGAGTTCAACGCTCGTACAGCAGATCAAGCTGGTTTAATCATTCCGGTAGTGATTTCAGTATATGAAGACCGTTCATTCGACTTCATCTGTAAAACACCACCAGCAGCAGTATTATTAAAGAAAGCTGCTAAAGTAGAAAAAGGTTCAGGCGAACCAAACAAGAAAAAAGTTGCTACTGTAACTCGTGATCAAGTTAGAGAAATTGCTGAATTAAAAGCACCTGACTTAAATGCAGCAGATGTTGAAGCTGCAATGCGCATGGTCGAAGGTACAGCCCGTTCAATGGGATTTGTAGTAGAAGGCTAACAAACATGCAGCTTCCAAAAGTCCCTAACACGAGTGTTTCACTCATGGACTTTGTGGGAGGTAGAACCGTTAAAACCACACATTAGGAGGAAATTATACAATGGCAAAGAAAAGCAAAAAATATTTAGAAGCCGCTAAAAAAATCGATTCTTCAAAAGCTTATTCAGTTCAAGAAGCAATCGCATTAACAAAAGAAGCAGACTTCGCTAAATTTGATGCATCTGTAGAAGTTGCATATCGTTTAGGATTAGATCCAAAGAAAGCTGACCAACAATTACGTGGAGCAGTAGTTCTTCCAAACGGAACTGGTAAAACTCAACGTGTATTAGTATTCGCAAAAGGTGAAAAAGCTAAAGAAGCTGAAGCAGCTGGCGCAGACTACGTTGGTGATAGCGAATTAGCTCAAAAAATCCAAGGTGGATGGTTTGAGTTTGACGTTATCGTAGCTACACCTGACATGATGGGTGAAGTTGGTCGTTTAGGTCGTGTATTAGGACCTAAAGGTTTAATGCCAAACCCTAAAACAGGTACTGTTACAATGGACGTAACTAAAGCTGTTGAAGAAATCAAAGCTGGTAAAGTAACTTACCGTGTTGACAAAGCTGGTAACATCCACGTTCCAATCGGTAAAGTTTCATTCGAAAACGAAAAATTAGTAGAAAACTTCAAAACAATTCACGAAACATTATTACGTATCAAACCTGCTACAGTTAAAGGTCAATATATACGTAACGTTTCTGTAACTACTACTTTTGGCCCTGGGGTTAAAGTAGACGTAGCTTCTCTATAATTTTAACAATAAGAAAAGAGTCGAGTTGTCTCGGCTCTTTTTTGTGTTTATAGAAAGTACTTCCTGATATAGTAGCTGAAGACGGCAGCAGCCTCGCTAGGCGAGTCTCATAGCTGAATGCTACTATGCGAAGCCTTTTTATTTTTTGCACTAATCTTCTCTTAATGGATGAGTCATCTGGTAACTTTTTTCTAGATTTTGGAAATGACGATGTTCTTCTTTTTGAAGTAAAGCAAGATATAAAATGTCAATTAAGAAAAATGAATCGTTACGGCTTGTAATGGCAGATGAACGAATAGTATTTTCGTGTCTTGGAATTTTTAGTTGATAAGTACTTAAAGTATCTAGTTGCTGGTTACCAATTCCTGTAATGGATAAAGTTGGAATAGATAATTCCTTTGCGATTTTAAAAGCGGTAATAACTTCCTTTGTATTAGAAGAATAACTTATACCAATAATAAAATCTTGGTTTGTTGCACCACTCAGACTAGCAAGTTGGATATGAGGATCTGTATGGTAAATGATATTTTTGCCGATTCTACTTAATTTGAAATACAAGTCATTACAAACCATTCCTGAAGCGCCAACTCCGAACATATAAATTCTTCTTGAAGAATGGATTTGTTGAACAATCGTTTCTAGTAGTTCGTCATTGAGGAGTTCCAATGTCATTTCATAAGAACGCGTAATTGTATGAAATAATTTGGACTGAATCGTTTTAATAGTATCGTGACTATCTAATTGTGCATCGATAGGTTGAGCATTTTGTTGAGCAAGAACTACTTTGAAGCGGGAATAGGATGTGTATCCAATTTTTTTAATATATTTACTTATTGATGAAGAAGAAACGCCAATAAGGTTTGCTAAGTCATGAATGCTTGAAGATAGGACAGTAGAAATATTTTGTTCGATATAGCTAGCGATTTTTTTATCGGTTTCTGTTAAAAAGTCTTTCATCGTTTTTGAACCTCCTTGTTGGAAATTTTATTTCTAAATTTATTATACTATATTGAAATAAAAATTACAAAAGAGTATAATGAAATCAGAAAAAGCGATTACAAGTCATCTGAGAAAGAAATAGAGATGGAGGTGAAGTTATGGAAAATATTTCAAAATTAATGACGGAACAATCAAATGTAAGAAGCAATAATATAGAAACACAATCTGTAAAAGATATTTTAATATATATGAATGATGAAAATCAGATGATTACAAACGCTATCGAAAAATGTATTCCTTCTATCGAGCAAGTAACGAACGCAGTTATTGAAAGCTTCGAGAGAGGTGGGCGACTCATCTATATCGGAGCGGGTACTTCAGGAAGACTAGGAGTACTAGATGCAAGTGAGTGTCCTCCAACGTTTGGAGTTTCTCCAGAAATGG
Organism: uncultured Granulicatella sp.; assembly: GCA_947254045.1. Classification (GTDB taxonomy): domain Bacteria; phylum Bacillota; class Bacilli; order Lactobacillales; family Aerococcaceae; genus Granulicatella. Next base: position 14,356 of record CAMYBO010000003.1, read on the forward strand.
TCGTTGGGTTAATTGCTGGTGGAGATACAGCGTTGAGAAATGCTATAGAAGGAGCGGAAGATGATGAAGAGTTAGCTCAAAAACAATTAGAAACAATTCATCTTTCAGCAGAAGATGTTGTAATTGGAATTAGTGCAAGTGGCAGAACGCCTTATGTTGTTTCTGGATTAATTTATGCCAGCAAAAAAGGTTGTTTTACAGGAGCAATTTCTAATTCTCCTCAATCGAAAATTAGTCAAGTTGCTACAGTAGGGATTGAAGCTATTACTGGTCCAGAAGTTGTGACAGGTTCAACGAGAATGAAGGCAGGTACTGCTCAAAAAATTATATTAAATATGATTACAACAACAGCAATGATTCGTATTGGTAAAATTTTTAAAGGATATATGGTCGATGTTCAACCAACAAATCAGAAATTAAAACAACGAGCAGCTACTATTTTGGAAAAAGTAACAGGAATTGAAAAAGAAGAGGCTGTTCTGAAATTAGAATCAACTGATTATGATTTGAAAGTGGCAATATTATCGCAATTACACGGTATAACACCTGAAGAAGCCATAAACTTATTAAAAGAAAATCATATGAACATTGTAAAAACGATGAAAAAATAAGGAGGTAATTTTATGGAACCGAGAAAAACAGCAGAAGCAATTTTAAATAGTGTTGGGAATAAGGAAAATGTTTATAGCAATTCTACTTGTATGACACGTCTTCGTTTAATGGTGTCAGACACATCAAAAATTGATGTAGCATCATTAAGAAATGTCGAAGGAGTTCTAGGTGTAGTAGAAAGAGATGAAGGTGTACAAATTGTTTTAGGACCTGGTAAGGTTACAGAAGTGGGAAGAGAATTTGCTGAGTTGACAGGTATTGCTTTAGGAAGTGTGGATGGAGTAAATGCTGAAGATTTAGCGAAAAAGAATAAAAAAGAAAATAAAGCAGCTCACAACGGCCCAGTACAAAGATTTTTAGAGCATATTGCTAATATTTTTGTTCCGCTATTACCAGGGATTATTGCAGCAGGTTTAATTAACGGGATTTCAAATGTTATTAATGTAACAACTGGAAATGCTTATAACTTTGAATGGTGGTATCAAGCAATTCGTACAATGGGATGGGGACTATTTGGTTTCTTACCGTTATATGTTGGATACAATGCTGCAAAAGAATTTAAAGGAACTCCTATTTTAGGAGCGATTGCAGGATCTATGTCATTAGGTATTTCTACAATGCCATTGTTATTAAAAAATGATACACAAAATGTTGTGTTGCCATTTACTGGAAAACCATTTAACCCAGGTGCGGGTGGTTTGTTAGCAGCTTTAATGATGGGGATTGTAGTAGCTTATTTAGAAAGATGGATTGATAAGAAAATGCCTCAAATGTTAAGAACTTTCTTAACACCATTATGTACTTTAATTATTGGAGCATTTATTTCAATCTTATTGATTCAACCTGCTGGTGCAGCATTAACACAAGGAATTTATACAGTATTGAATTTTGTTTATGAACAATTAGGCGTTGTAGGTGGATATATTTTAGCGGCAGGATTCTTGCCAATTGTATCTGTTGGATTACACCAAGCGTTAACACCAATTCATGTACTATTAAATGATCCAAATGGACCAAGTGCCGGAATTAACTATCTATTACCAATCTTAATGATGGCTGGTGGCGGTCAAGTCGGCGCAGGTTTAGCTTTATATTTGAAGACAAAAAATAAAAAATTAAAACAATTAACAAGAGATTCACTACCTGTAGGTGTCTTAGGAATTGGAGAACCAATGATGTATGCTGTAACTCTTCCTTTAGGAAAACCATTTATCACAGCTTGTTTAGGTTCTGGTTTAGGGGGAGTTTTAGCTGTACTATTCCATTTAGGAACAGTCTCTCAAGGGGTATCTGGATTATTTGGAGCGTTGATTATGGTTCCTGGAACACAAGTTCAATTCTTAATTGCAATGGTAGGAGCTTATGTAGGAGGATTTATCATCACTTGGTTATTCGGAGTAGATGAAGAAAGAATTAATGAAGTGTATGGAAAATAATCGAAACAAAATTTCATTTGGACGTTCGATTTATCCTAATTTAGATAGAGAAGTTTTAAAAGATATTTTAGAGGAGATGAAAGTTGCGCGTCAGTGCGTAGCTTTTACTTCTTTTCAATTGCAAGAATTTCCTATGCAAATTGAACAAATGATGGAATTTATTGAATTAACAGTATCTTATGGGGTAGATGTTATTCCTGATATTGCTCATAAAGATTTAACAAAAGAAAATATTTTAGCGTTAAAAAAATCGGGATTGAAATACATTCGCTTGGATGAATTTGGAGATGAATCTCTTGTTGAGAGGTGCGGTCAGTCTTTTCAATTAGTAGTCAATGCTTCAACTTTCAAAAAAGAAGAAATGCTTGTTTTACAAAAATTAGGACTAAACACTCAAATAATTGCATGTCATAATTATTATCCAAAGGAATATACAGGGATTTCTATTAAAAAATTAGAAAAGATGAATGCATATCTAAAAAGTTTAGGAGCTGAAATTTTAGCGTTTATTCCAGGAGATGAACCATATAGAGGTCCAATTCATCAAGGGTTACCTACTGTAGAAGAACATCGGAAATGTGATAAGCGTTTCGCGATTTGCGAATTAATAAATGCTCAGACGGATATGATTATAGTAGGGGATCCTTATGTAAATGAAGAAACTCAAAAAATCTTATCGGATTTTCAAAAAGGATTGGTGACATTAGGGGCAGTTGTTCCTGAGGAGTTAGAAGGAAAGATTCTTTATGACAGACCAGATGCTAGTGATTATGTTTTTCGAGTGCTTGGAACAAGGGGGATGGAATTGTTAGCAGGCGAAGTTTCTGTAAGAAACAGACGTGTTGGAGAAATTAATCAAGCAAATGAGGCTTATGAACGATACCAAGGAGAAGTGGAAATAACAAAACAAGTTTTACCTCAAGATAAACGACAAAATGTAGTAGGGCATATTTTAGAAAAAGAAGCTTTCTTATTGACGCAATTACCAGAAGGCTATGGAATTGTATTATCAAAAGTTTAAAATGAATCAGTTTAGACTAGTAATGGTTTAAACTGATTTTTTTATAGAAAGGACTTTTTAAATTGTAGCATTAGGACGCTAGCAGCCTCGCAAGCGAGTCTCATGCTACTATGGGAAGTTTTTCCCATGCATTCTCATTGCCAATAAAGAATGTACATGTATATAATAACAATTCGAAATAGTATGAAAGAGGTGTGGAGATGTTTCAAGATGCGACTAGTATGGCGCAAGCGGTTCGGGATAAGAAAGTAAGTCCATTGGAATTGGTGTTAGAAACGATTGAAAAGGCGGAACGATTGAATTCAAGATTAAATGCGATTGTTTCGACACGTTATGAAGAAGCAATAGAAGAAGCGAAGAAGTTTCAAGTGAATAATCAACCTTTTGCGGGAGTTCCTTTGTTTTTAAAAGACTTAGGGCAAGAGAAAAAAGGGACACCATGTACCTATGGTTCTCGTTTGTTGAAAGATTATATTTGTCATGAGACAAGTCATTTCGTGAAACGTCTAGAAGAACTTGGGTTTATTATATTAGGAAGAACGAATACGCCTGAGTTTGGGTATAAAATGGTGAGTGATGCTCAGTTACATGGGTCTGTTCGTCATTTTTTAGATGAAACCGTAAATGCTGGTGGTTCCAGTGGGGGTGCTGCTGCGATTGTTGCTGCAGGAATTTCGCCTTTAGCTGCTGCAAGTGATGGGGGAGGTTCAATTCGTGTACCTGCTAGCCATAATGGATTGATTGGGTTGAAGCCGACTCGTGGTCGTGTTCCGGTGGGGCCTGGTTCTTATCGTGGGTGGAATGGAGCGACGGTTCAATTTGCTTTGACGAAGACGGTGAGAGATACTCGGAATTTGTTGTGGTATTTACAAACTTGCCAATTAGAAAGTCCGTTTCCATTACCTTTGTTACAAAAAGAACATTTATTTTCTCCTAAATTCAATCGTCCGTTGAAAGTAGGGATGTTATTAAAGCACCCGATTGGTGGAAAAGTTTCTAGTGAAGTGGAACAAGTTGTTCGTCAAATGGCGCAAAAATTTGAATTAGATGGACATGAAGTGAGTGAAATCACAGAAGACCTGATTAATGGAGTTGAACTTCAAAAAGGCTTTTATCTCATTAGTGAGGCAGAGACTGTTGTGATGTTTCAAGGGATGGAGAAACAATTGCAACGTCCGATGACTCGATCCGATATGGAATTGATGACATGGGTCATGTATCAAAGTGGGCTAATGGTGACAGGTGCTGATTATGCACGAGTTGCGGGTGATTGGGATCGTTATGCGGAAGCGATGATGCAACTTCATGATACGTATGATGTGTTATTATTGCCTACGGTTGCTCATACTGCACCGAAACAAGATGCATATTCTCTAGATGCTAACTTAATCGGGAAGATGGAGCATATTTATGAATTATCACATGAAGAACGTCAAGAAGTTGTATGGAAGATGTTTGAGTCGAGTGTGGAAGATACTCCATTTACTCAACGAATGAATATTACAGGTCAACCAGCGATTAGTCTTCCTGTGGGTTGTTCAAGTGAAGGGATGCCAATTGGAGTGCAATTAGTGGCTGCAAAAGGTAGAGAAGATCTATTGCTAGCAATTGCTGAACAGTGGGAACAAGATGAGTTGTGGAAGTTTTGATAAAGTTGAAAAAATTTCCAGCATAAAGTCAGAAAAGTGTTACAATAGAAATATGTGTGGTTAAGGAAGGTGTTTAAAATTGAAAACAATAGACGCATTGTTTGAACCTTTTACATTGAAGGGGGATATTGTATTAGACAATCGTTTTGTGTTATCGCCAATGGTGACAAATTCTTCGACAGAAGAAGGGCATATTACACAAGATGATTTGTTATATGCAAAGAGACGTGCAGGTTCTGCTGTTTTACAAATTACAGGGGCAGCATATGTCAATAAACAAGGGCAGTTATTTGAATTTGGATTTAGTGTGATGGATGATTCTGCTATTCCAGGATTGAAAAAATTAGCTAAGGAAATGAAATCTCAAGGAGCAACAGCTATTTTACAATTAACGCATGCAGGACGGTTTGCCAGCCATGCGTTAAATCGTGATAAAACGGTTGTAGGTCCTAGTGCGATGATATTACAATCACCATTTCCTCATGAAGTACATGAGATGACGGTTGAAGAAATTCATCAAGTAATTGAAGATTATCGTCGTGCAACGAAGATTGCGATTGAAACAGGTTTTGATGGCGTAGAAATTTCTTCTGCTCAACGATTATTAATTCAAACATTCTTCTCTACTTTTTCAAATGAACGAACAGATGAATATGGATCACAATCGTTAGAAAATCGTTCTCGTATTGGAATTGAAGTGTTGAAAGTGGTACAAGAAACGATTCAACAATATGCTGGAGAAGAGTTTATATTAGGCTTTAGAGCAACTCCGGAAGAAACTAGAGGAAATCAAATAGGTTATAGTATCGATGAGTTTCTAGAATTTTTCCATCAAGCGCTAACCATTGCTTCGATTGATTATTTAGCGGTTGCGAGTTGGGGGCATGATGTATTTCGAAATAAAATTCGAGCAAAAGGTCTTCATCAAGGCGAATTAGTGAACGCTGTGATTTATAAAGCATTAAAAGGAAAAGTAGCAGTCATTGCTTCTGGGGGTATTAATAGTCAAGAAAAAGCATTAGAAGCGTTAGAACATGCCGACCTTGTTGGGTTGTCGACTCCATTTATTACAGACCCTGAATTTGCTGTGAAAATTAAAGAAGGTAAACCAGAAGAAATTCAATTGTCGATTAAACCGGAGAATTTAGAAGAATTAGCGATTCCACAAGCGGCATTTAAAGATATTGTGCCATTAATGGATTTTGGAGAATCGCTTCATAAAGATGCTAGAGATTTCTTTAGAAGTTTAGAAGTGAACTATAAGGAGAGAGCTGTCGATGAAAATTAGTATACTGGATTATGGTGTAGTTGATATTGGAAAGACAAATGAAGAAGCCATTCAAGAAACAATTCAATTAGCTCAAATTGCAGAAGAATTAGGCTATGAACGTTTTTGGGTGGCAGAACATCATGAAGTAAATGCTTTATCGATTAGTGCGCCTGAAGTAGTGATTCCAGCGATTGCTTCTCAAACAAAGAGCATTCATGTTGGTTCAGGTGGTATTATGGGCTTGCATTACGCTCCTTATAAGGTAGCAGAAGTGATGCGCTCGTTAGAAGTACTATTTCCAGGCAGAATCGATATCGGATTAGGAAATTCAATTGGAACGAAATCTGTTTCAACGGCTTTGAAAAGTCATTATACGAAACCTCAGTTTGGTGAATGGATAGCTGATTTACAAGAAATGATTCAGTCTAATGAAGCTGTTCCTTATACAAAGAAAGTTCCAGAACAATTTTTATTAGGAATGGGCGGAGAATCTGTTCATATTGCTGCGAAAAATGGCTTAGGATTCGTTTATGGAATTTTCCCGTATATTCCACAAGAACCTCTTATGTTAGCAAAAGAATTATCAACTGATTATCGTAAAGAGTTTCAATCGGTCAATGGGACTGAATCACGCTTTATTTTAGCTGCTTTTGTAGTTATTGCAGATACTGAGGAAAAAGCGGAAGAGATGGCTAAAGCATTAGATTTATGGATGTTAGGAAAACAAGATTTTAGTGAATTTGAAACATTCCCAACTAAAAAAGATGTTGAAACAAGAAAAGTAACTCCAGCAGAAAGAAAAACAATCGAAGACAATCGTCAACGGTTAATGGTTGGAGATTCACGGGCAGTAAAAGAACAACTGGATGAATTATGCCAAGTTTGTAATCCGGATGAATTATTAATGATTCCACTAGTTGGAGGATTTGAAAATCGTAAACGTGCGTTAGAATTACTAGCGCAGTTGTATCAGTAGAAAGGAAGAAAACAATGAGAAAATTTGCAAATTTTTTATGGATTGATAAAGAAGGAGACCGTTATACGATTCGTATGACGCCAGAATTACAAGATGATGTGGGTACAATTGGTTTTGTTCAATTTAGCCAAGATGAAGTGTTAGAAGCTGAGGAAGAAATTGTTAGTATTGAAGCTTCTAAAACAGTAATGTCTATTGTAACTCCAATTGGAGGAAAAGTAGTGGAATATAATAAAGCTGCAGTAGACGAACCAACATTATTAAACTCTGAAAAACCAGAAGAACATTGGTTAGTCGTATTAACAGATGTTGATGAAGCGCAATTTATGGAATTAGAAGATGAATAAAGACACACAAATTCATCGATTACAGCAAATGATTGCTTTTTTGAGAAAAGAAAAAGGGGAAGCTATTCCAGATTTGTCTCAAAAATCAGCACAAGAATTAGAAGAAATATGGCGAGGGCTCGTTAATGTTCGACCTGCCGGTGATGTGGATCCACGTTACTTAGAATTGGAAGAGGCGTATTTAAAACAGTATCATACGAGTGCGATAGTTGGAATGGAAAGTTGCCAAGATACAAAAGAAGAGAAAATCAAATTATATCATGGGGACTTATGCCATTTAGAAGTGGATGCAATTGTAAATGCTGCAAATAGTGATTTGTTAGGATGTTTTATTCCGAATCATCGTTGTATTGATAATGCAATTCATACGTTTTCAGGAGTCAGGTTAAGAGAATGTTGCCATCAAATCCAACTTGTTCAAGGAAAAAAAGAACCGGTAGGATCTGTGAAGGTGACACCAAGTTTTCAATTACCATGTGATTATGTTTTTCATACAGTGGGTCCTTTTATTCCACCTGGGAAGCCAGTTACGGCCATTCGAAAACAATTGTTAGAGAAATGTTATATCAGTTGCTTGAAGAAAGCAGAAGAGATGAAGTTAGAAAGTATCGCTTTTTGTGGGATTTCAACGGGTCAATTTGGATTTCCGGTAGAAGATGCTGCTCAAATTGCAGTTTCGGTTGTAAAAGACTGGGCTAAGCAACATGCTTTCCCGGAAACGATTATTTTATCGACTTTTACAAATGAAGAACAAATGGCCTATGGAAAATTACTACAATGATAATAGAAGGGAGGAGAAACAGTGGAGTGGATTACACCGATACAAGAGATGGAAAGTCAAGCACAACAATTGAAGAGCTTATTTGAAGAAGCGGATGCGATTGTTGTAGGAATTGGGGCAGGAATGTCTGCTGCAGATGGGTTCACTTATATTGGGGAACGTTTTGAGTCAGCTTTTCCAGATTTTATAGAAAAGTATCAATTATTAGATATGTTACAAGCAAGTTTATTTCAATTTGCAAGTTGGGAAGAGTACTGGTCTTTCCAAAGTCGTTTTATTGCATTAAATTACTTAGATCAACCAGTGGGAGCGACTTATGTAGATTTGAAAGAAATGCTTGAAACAAAACCTTATCATATTATTACAACGAATGCTGATAATGCCTTTGAAGTAGCAGGATTTGATATGGAAAAAGTATTTCACATTCAAGGGGAATACGGATTGTTACAATGCAGTCAACATTGTCACCCAAAAACTTATCGAAAAGATGAGTTGATTCGTGAAATGATTGCTCAGCAAAAAGATATGAAAGTTCCCTATGAATTGATTCCATTTTGTCCAGAATGTGGAGCGCCATTAGAGATTAATAAGCGTAATGCAGAAAAAGGAATGGTGGAGTCTGCAGATTTCTTTGAACAAAAAGCACGTTATGATGCCTTTTTGAAACAATATGAAACTGGAAAAGTCGTCTATTTAGAAATCGGAATTGGATTTACGACACCACAATTTATTAAAACGCCATTCCAAAAGAAAGTTACAGAAAATCCAAATGCAGTTTATGTAAGCATGAATCATAAACATTATCGAGTGCCTTTAGCCATTCGAAATCGCACCCTACTATTATCAGATAATATTGCAACATTAATACACGAAACACATCAATTATTAAAAGAAGAAGGAAAGCTTTATGTATTTGATTGAACCAATTAGAAATGGAAAGTATGTTACAGACGGAGCGGTAGCGCTTGCAATGCAAGTGTATGTGCAACAAAATGTATTTTTAGATGATGATATTTTATTTCCTTATTACTGTGATCCAAAAGTGGAAATAGGTAAATTCCAAAATACAGTGGCGGAAGTAAATGAACAATATTTAAAAGAACATAACATTCAAGTCGTTAGAAGAGATACAGGTGGTGGTGCCGTTTATGTAGATTCAGGTGCTGTAAATGTTTGTTATTTAATTCAAGATAATGGAGTGTTTGGAGATTTCAAGAGAACGTACGCTCCTGCAATTCAAGCTCTTCATGAATTAGGAGCAACTGGAGTAGAACAAACGGGTCGAAATGACTTAACGATTGATGAAAAGAAAGTTTCTGGAGCTGCGATGACGATTGGTAATGGGCGTGTGTATGGAGGCTATTCTTTACTATTAGATGTTGATTATGATGCGATGGAAAAAGTTTTAAATCCAAATAAAAAGAAATTACAATCAAAAGGGATTCAATCTACAAGAGCAAGAGTAGGTTCGATTCGTCCACATTTAGCTCCAGAATATCAAGACATTACGATTGATGAGTTTAAAAACTTAATGACTTGTAAGTTGTTAGGAATTGATTCCATTGATGAAGCCAAACGTTATGTATTAACGGAAGAAGATTGGAAAGCTATTGATGAATTAACAGCTAAAAAGTATAAAAATTGGGACTGGAATTATGGAGAATCTCCACAATATAGTGACTACCGTGATGGAAGATTTAAAGCAGGAACAATTCAAGTTTACTTAGAAGTAGAACAAGGAAGAATTACAACATGTAGTATTCGTGGAGATTTCTTCTCTAAACGAGAAATTCAAGATGTAGAAACTCAATTGATTGGCGTTCGTATGGTAGAGGAAGATATTAAAGCTGTATTAGATACATTTGAATTAACAGAATATTTTGGAGCAGTCACTTCTGAAGAGTTAACAAAACTCATTTTAGGAGAGTAAGCAAAAAAATATTCAAAAATGCAAAAAAATAGTTGACAAGGACTTTTTGTTCCTGTAAACTATTTTCTAGTTGAATGCGACCGAAGACAGTAGGAGGCGTTAGCCTTAATATCCTACCGAGGGAGAACAAGTTGATCTTATTTCTCTATGTCTTTGTGGGCATAGAGATTTTTTTATGCCCTACCTAAAATTCAGGAGGTGAAACACGAAGATGAGTGAAGCAATTATCGCTAAAAAAGCGCAACAAGTTTCTGAAGTTGCTGAACAATTCAAAAACGCAACATCTGTTGTAGTTGTGGATTATTTAGGAATTACAGTAGAACAAGCAACAAACTTACGTACAGAATTACGTAATGCAGGTGTACAATTTGCAGTTGTAAAAAACAGCATCTTATCACGTGCAGCTAAAGAAGCTGGTTTAGAAGGAATGGATGACATTTTCAAAGGACCATCAGCTGTAGCTTTCAGTAACGATGACGTAGTAGCTCCTGCTAAAATCTTAGCTGACTTTGCTAAAAAAGTTGAAGCTTTAGAAATTAAAGCAGGTGTAATCGAAGGTAAAGTTTCTTCTAAAAAAGAAATCGAAGCTCTTGCAAAATTACCAAACCGCGAAGGCTTACTATCAATGCTATTATCAGTATTACAAGCACCAGTTCGCAACACTGCATTGGTATTCAAAGCCGTTGCAGATCAAAAAGATGGCGCAGCTGCTTAAAGCTAGCTAGCTAATCAAACAATAACAAAAATTAATGAACCAAAATGGAGGAATTTTAAAATGGCATTAAACATTGAACAAATCATTGCTGACATTAAAGAAGCAACTGTATTAGAATTAAACGACTTAGTAAAAGCAATCGAAGAAGAATTTGGCGTAACAGCAGCAGCTCCTGTAGCTGTAGTAGCTGGTGGCGCTGGTGAATCTGCTGAAGAAAAAACTGACTTCACTGTAGAATTAACATCTGCAGGCGACAGCAAAATTAAAGTAATTAAAGTTGTTCGTGAAGCTACTGGTTTAGGATTAAAAGAAGCTAAAGCTGTAGTTGATGGCGCTCCTGGCGTATTAAAAGAAGGCGTAGCTAAAGAAGAAGCAGAAGCATTAAAAGCTCAATTAGAAGAAGTTGGAGCTTCTGTAACATTAAAATAATTTTTAATGACACTTTCGAGGTCGGACGATTATGTCCGGCCTTTTTTGTTGCCTAAAAATGAATGTTTCTAGTGAGTTTGAATACAACCGTTCGTTTTTAATCAAAATCTTATGTTTTAATCTATTGATTTTATAAGTTTTAAGTATTAAAATACAGATATTCTCTATAAAACGCGTTTGGAACGTATGCTTTTGTAGAGGGTGCAAGAGTGTGAGAAAATAAGAAAACTATTGGATTAGTAGGAGGACTTATGAAATTACTAGAAGAACGCATTTTGAAAGATGGTTATGTTTTAGGGGAGAATATTCTTAAAGTGGATTCCTTTTTAACCCACCAAGTGGATATTCGTCTAATGCATGAAATTGGAAAAGTTTTCGCAGAAAAATTTGCGAATGCTGGAATTACAAAAGTTGTAACAATTGAAGCGTCAGGTATTGCTCCAGCGGTTTATGTAGCTGACAAATTAGATGTTCCAATGATTTTTGCAAAGAAATCTAAAAACATTACAATGAATGAAGGAGTGCTAACTGCCGAAGTATATTCCTTTACTAAAAAAGTAAGTAATACGGTATCTATTGCCGGTAAATATCTTTCTGCGGAAGATAAGGTATTGATTATTGATGACTTCTTAGCGAATGGTCAAGCTGCTAAAGGATTGATTGAAATCATTGAACAAGCAGGTGCTAAAGTAGAAGCGGTAGGAATTGTCATCGAAAAATCATTCCAAGAGGGTCGTGGATTGATCGAAGAGGCTGGATATCCAGTGATATCATTAGCTCGTATTGAACGTTTTGAAAATGGGAATGTTATTTTTAAGGAGGCAGATTTATAATGCAACAACAAAAGCACTCGCAAGCAGCAGTTTTAGGCTTACAACATTTATTAGCAATGTATTCAGGTTCTATTCTTGTTCCTCTAATGATTGCTACAGCTTTAGGATATTCTAGTGAACAATTAACGTATTTGATTTCTACAGATATTTTCATGTGTGGGGTTGCTACATTATTACAACTTCAATTAAACAAACACTTTGGTGTAGGTCTTCCGATTGTGTTAGGGGTAGCATTTCAATCGGTGGCGCCTTTAATTATGATTGGTAAGAGCCATGGTAGTGGAGCGATGTTCGGTGCTTTAATCGTTTCAGGGATTTATGTCATTTTAGTTTCAGGTATATTTTCTAAATTAGCGAACTATTTCCCTTCGATTGTTACGGGTTCTGTTATTACAACAATTGGATTAACATTAATACCAGTAGCGATTGGAAATATGGGAAATAATTCCCCGGAGCCAACTGCGCAAAGTTTATTACTTTCAATTATTACAGTTGTTATTATTCTTTTGATTAATATTTTTACAAAAGGATTTATCAAATCGATTTCGATTTTAATTGGGCTGATTGTTGGAACAGTTGTTGCAGCAAGTATGGGCTTGGTTGATTTTTCACCGGTACAGCAAGCGGCTGTTGTTCATGTTCCGTCTGTATTTTATTTTGGAATGCCGACTTTTGAATTGTCATCTATTGCAATGATGTGCATTATTGCGACAGTTTCAATGGTGGAGTCTACTGGAGTTTATATGGCTTTATCAAATATTACTGGTGAAACAATTGATGCAACTCGTCTTCGTAATGGGCTTCGTGCTGAAGGGATGGCAGTGTTACTTGGTGGGTTGTTTAATACATTTCCATACACAGGATTTTCTCAAAATGTTGGATTAGTAAAAATTTCTGGAGTAAAAAATCGTCTTCCAATTTACTACGCTGCAATCTTTTTAATTATTTTAGGTCTATTGCCTAAGTTTGGATCGTTAGCGCAAATTATTCCTAGTCCTGTCATTGGAGGAGCGATGGTTGTAATGTTTGGTTTTGTATCGCTTCAAGGGATGCAAGTGTTATCAACGGTTGATTTTGTGGATAATGAACATAATTTCTTAATCGCAGCGATTTCCATTAGTATGGGTGTTGGGTTTAACAATAGTAATTTATTTATTAGCATGCCAACTGCAGTTCAAATGTTTTTCTCAAATGGGATTGTAGTAGCGAGTGTCGTAGCAATTTTCTTAAATACTGTGTTAAATCGAAAGAAAAATTAGAGAAACTTTTAAAAATTATAAGAGAAGGTCTAAAGGATCTTCTCTTTTTTGTTTTTCAGAAAAAAGAGATATAATAGTGAGTGCGATTGGAGGAAGATAGATGAAAGATTTACAATTTTATTTAGAATTAGAAGACAAGGAATGGGAGAGAACAGGCGAACAAAAGGATCGTCATTGTGCAAGAGCGATTGTAGTGGATGATGAAGATCGGTTCTACTTTGTTCAAATCACTAGAGATGATTTATTCGGACTAGGAACTTATATCGAAACTGCCGGTGGAGGTTTAGAAGAAAATGAAAATGCAGAAGAAGCGGTGGTAAGAGAAGTTAAAGAAGAATTAGGTATCAATAGTAAATTGTTATGTAAAATCGGAATAGTGAGTGACTATTATCACGCAGTGAATCGTCATAATATGAACCATTATTATTTATGTAAAATGAAGAGTCGTGGAGAGCAAGAGTTACTAGATTATGAAAAAAATGATTTTCAAATGAAGGTGTTAACGCTTGGATATGAAGAAGCGGTAAAATTGTATAAAAGTCAAACAGACAAAAAATTAGGAAGATTATTAACGAATCGAGAGTTACCGATTTTGAAAGTAGCTAAACAATGGTTAGAGGAAAATAAATAGGAGGCGAGAAAAGTGAATCAATCCTATTATGCTTTTAAAATGTTGACGCATGTATTAAATGTAAATCAAATACAGTTGCCACCGGATGAATTTAAAGTAATATTAGATACGTTGCAAGAAGGTCGTTTAAGTGAAGTGAAAAAGAGCTTTTCTCCATTAGGGAAATTAGTTGCAAGAGTGTTTGAGGTAGAACAGCTAAATGTTCATCAATATTATTTTGTAGAATGGGGAAATCAAGCAATAGCTGTTACGAGTAGTGCGGATTTGTTGGCGGTATTAGTAAAAGCTGCGCCGGAGCAACCAGAGATTCGAATTTGTACAGAAAAATAGAAAATAAGTTTGTAGTCGAGTATAGTTTATCTATTGCGATTCCTACGTTAGCGTTCAAAGCATTTATGCAAGATATTAAACAAGAAACATTTACAACAGGGTTAAACGTATTTATTTTTGGTTTTATCGCTTATGCAATTTTAATTGTTTTAGGAGAATTATTCTTCATGAAAGAGAAAGGGAATCGTAAAACGACTCTTTCTGTTTAACTACATTTGGTTCAACAACATTCTTTGGTATTCCAATTATTAATGGATTACTAGGAGCGACTGGTACATTATATGCGAATATTTTCAACTTAGCTTATCGTGTATTCTAATATTCATATGGTTTAATTCGTATGAGTGGTATGAAATTTGAAAAGAAAAACTTAAAATTAATTTTTGGAAATATGATCGTAATTGCAACTTTTGCAGGTTTATTAATTTGGGTATTCCAAGAATCATTACCACAAGTTGCTGTAATGGATAAAGATAAAGAAATTATGGTAGCTTTCTTACGTATTGATAAAACAGCTCCATGGTTATTTAAAGCTATTTCTTATTTAGCGGACTTAAGTTCACCGTTAGCTTGGTTAACAATTGGGATTACATTAGGGAACATTTCTTTAAATGATGCTGTAAAAGAACATGCAGTATGGTTTTTATAGTTTAGTGAAATTATTAGTGGTTCCAGCTATTTTGTAGCAATTATTTTTGCAGTACGTCCATTCTTACCAATGGGAATTATTATTATGCTTGCAACACCACCTGCAACAGTAGTAGTAGCTTATGCGATTAAATATGATCGTGAAGCAGTTTTAGTAAGTAATGCATCATTATTAGCAACAGTATTAAGTGTTGCGGCAGTAGTATTTTGGATTGTAGTAGGCTCAGTTATTTTAAAAGGTCTATAATCTAAGTTCGATATTAGAGGAATAGAAAGTATTAGCATATGAAGTTCGTGATGAAGAAAAACCAATTTTCGAAGCAGTGAATGAAAAATTTGGTTATGAATTAGAAACAACACCTGAATATTTAAATTCAGCAGAAACAGCACGATTAGCAGAAGGTTATCAAGCAGTAATCTTACGTGGAAATTGCTGGGCAAATAAAGAAAATTTAGAGATTTATAAAGAGTTAGGCGTTAAATATGTGATTACTCGTACAGTAGGGGTAAACCACATTGATGCAGCTTACGCACGTGAATTAGGATTTAAATTAGGATATGTACCATTCTATTCACCAAATGCGATTAGTGAATTAGCAGTAACACTAGCAATGACTTTATTAAGAAATGTTGCTTATACAGTTTCAAAAACAAGCAAACAAAATTTCCGTGTAGATGCACAAATGTTTTCCAAAGAAATTCGTAACTGTACAGTAGGTGTTGTAGGGATTGGCCGTATTGGTTTAACAACAGCAAGCTTATTCAAAGGATTAGGTGCTAAAGTTTTAGCATATGATGCATTCCCTAAAGAAGGAGTAGAAGATATTTGTACTCAAGTATCTTTAGATGAATTATTAGCGAATTCAGATGTCATTAGTATTCATGCACCATATATTCCAGCAAATGGTAAAGTAATTACAAAAGACTTTATTAGTAAAATGAAAAAAGGTGCTATCTTAGTAAACACAGCTCGTGGTGAGTTACAAGTTGTTGACGCTATTATCGAAGCGGTTGAATCTGGCTACTTATCAGGTGTAAGTTTAGATGTATTAGAAGGCGAAAGTGCAGTATTCTTTAAAGACTTACAAGGTCAAATAATCGAAGATCTTGAAGTTGCAAAATTAGTAGACTTATATCCTCGTGTATTAATTACTCCTCATATGGGAAGTTATACAGATGAAGCAGTATTAAACATGATTGAAACAAGTTTCGAAAATATTAAAGAATATGAAGAAACAGGTCAAGGTAAATTTGATATTCAAGGTTAATTTGAGAAGAAACACTCTAGGCGAAAGCTTAGAGTGTTTTTTAAATGACTTTAGTCATGGTAAGTAGTGACTTTAGGCACTAAACGATAAGGGAAGAATTAGGTATACTAAACATGTAAAAACGTAAAGGAAGTGATTGGAATGACAGAAGTAAAAGAAAATAACAAAATGAAAAAAATATTTAAAAACTTATTCTGGTTTTATGTTGCAGTGTTAATGATATTAATGGTGAAAGTATTCGTTAGTGGAGAATCAGTCGTTGAATACATAACGGGAGAAAAGTTTGTACTCTTCATTCCGATTTTACTAGGAGTGATTTCAGAAGAAGTTTAAGGAGGAATAACAATGAGAAAAGATGAGAATGGTAAAGAAAAACAAGTGGATATTACAGGGAGAACAATTTGGACAGCGGTCCTA
>CAMYBO010000004.1 GCA_947254045.1 uncultured Granulicatella sp.
TGAGCGCAATAGTCTCGTGGGCTCGGAGATGTGTATAAGAGACAGGTCCAAGGTCCCATACCTAAAAAGATATTCGAAAGTACCATAGATAAACTAGCCGTTAGAATTCCTTCTACTAATCCCATTTCGAGTGTGATCATTAATAGAATGACCGTTACAGGTTGTACATTTGGAATCCAAGCAAATAGCAATCTGCCAATATATGCTAAGGTCGATAGTAATGCGATTAGTGTGATTTTTTTAATGGAAAAAATACTCTTATTTTTCATTATTGTTTAAATGCTTCTAATTTCCAATCGATAACGTCGCCTTGTTTTAAGTCAACTTGATTAGCACCTACTTGACTCATTTCTCCGTTAACATCAAATAACCAATATTTTTGGTTAGCTGGTTCTTGTTCAATTCCATTAATAGCAGATACGAAACCATCTTTTTCAACGATTTGCATTTGTTCTTTCATAACAGTTAATAATTTATCGCCTTCTTTGAAAGTTAAGGTGAATGGGCTACCTGAAATTGGTTCTCCATCTTTTTTAACATTGACAGTAATCGTTTGTTCAGCTTTTACTGTAGTTGCTGTTTCTTGGGATGTTTGTTTAGCGGGTGCAGCTGGTTGTGCACATGCTCCTAAAGACAGTGTTAATAAGGCTAATGCTAATAATTTTTTCATAAAATCCTCCTACTAGTGTTTATTTAAACCTATATTATCATAGCGAAAGTAAGTTAGAATGTAAAGTAAAGTTATTCCATCAAAAAATCTCATTTCCTATCTTCTCACCTTGTGAAAAAGGTGGTATACTGACAAAGTATCTTTCTAAAAAGGAAGAATCATTAAAAGGAGGAAATGACCTATATGGCACAAGGTTATGAATTTTCAGAAAAAGTAGCGAAAGCTTGTCAAAAGAAAGAAGCGTTGTTTGACGAAAGTAAAGCACGCTATGCATTACGTTCAATGTTTGCAGGAGCTTTTCTAACAATGAGTACAGCAGCAGGGGCGGCAGCAGCACAAGTGATTGCAGGATTAAATCCAGCATTAAGTAAATTTTTCTTTGCATTTATTTTTACTTGGGGACTAGTTTATATCTTATTCTTAAATTCTGAATTAGCAACATCAAATATGATGTACTTAACAGCAGGAGTTTATCAAAAAAATATTCGTCTATCAAAAGCTGTAACGATTCTATTATATTGTGGAATCTTTAACTTAATTGGAGCGATGATTATTGGTGCAGTATTTGCGCATAGTGCAGCTTTCAATGCAATGGATGTACAACACTTCATCGTTGGGCTTGTTAAAGGAAAAGCAGTAAGAGGAAATGGACAAGTTCTTCTGGAAGCTGTTTTAGCGAATATCTTTGTTAACGTCGCAATCTTAGCATTCTTATTAATTAAAGATGATGCTGCTAAAATGTGGATTATTATTTCAGCAATTTTCATGTTTGTATTTTTAGGAGAAGAACACGTTGTAGCAAACTTTGCTTCATTCTCAATTGTTAAATTCTCAGCAGTTTCTCCATCTCTAGAATTTATGAACTGGTTCAACTTAATTCGTCACTGGGTAGTAGCTTTCATTGGTAATACTATCGGTGGTGGTGTCATCGTTGGATTAGCTTACGCATTCTTAAATAAAACAAAAAGTGTATATCATGAATAATAAAACTAAGGGTTGCCTGTAGGGGCAGCCTTTTTTATTTTTAGAAAATTTTCAAAATTGTGAGCAGAATAATTGGGGAATCGGATAAAATCTGTTACGATAGCTCTATCGTTACAAACGATGAATGAAATGAAAAGGAGAATTGTTATGAATAAAACAACCAAAATGTTAGCGACCAGTTTATTAGTGGCGGTAGGTTTGGCTGCTTGTGGCAGCAATTCATCATCGAGTTCTACGAATGCTGCAAATCGTTTAACAATGACAACCTTTGGGGAATTAACAACATTAGATAGCGCAGATTATGATGATGTGCCAAGTTCTGATATGATGGGACAAATTTTTGAAGGATTATATCGTGTAGCAGCGAATAATAAAGTTGAATTAGGGATGGCTGCTCAAGAGCCAAAAGTGAGTGAAGATGGTTTAGTCTACACATTCACATTACGTGATACAAAATGGTCAGATGGATCTGCTGTAAAAGCACAAGACTTTGTATTTACATATCGTAAATTAGTGAATCCACAAGAAGGACATGTAGCGCAATCAGCGGATGTGTTCAAAAATGCGAAAAAAATTCGTAGTGGAGAATTACCTGTGGAAGAATTAGGAGTGAAAGCTCTTGATGATAAAACATTAGAAATTACACTTGAAAATCCAGCTCCATATTTACCAAAATTATTAACAGGCTCACGTTTCTTACCACAATCTGAAGCAGTAGCTCAAAAGTTAGGCGACCAATATGGTTCAAATGTTTCGAATGTAGTTGTAAATGGACCATTTAAATTAGAAGGATGGACAGGCTCAGAATTAACTTGGAAATTAGTGAAAAATGCGGATTACTGGGATGCTAGCAATGTTGCTTTAAATGAAGTAACAGTGAATGTGTCAAAAGAAGTGGCAACTTCTGTTCAATTATTTGATTCAAAACAAGTTCAATATACAACGATTAGTGACCAATTTGTGGATCAATATAAATCTCAACCAACATTCCATGCACAACCAAAAGCAACAATGGGATATATGAGTTTTAATACATTGAAACCAACAACAGCTAACCAACACTTCCGTCGTGCGATTGCGATGGCTTATGATAAACAAGCTTTAACAAATAATGTCTTAAAAGATGGATCAATTCCTTCAACAGGATTAATTCCAAAAAGCTTTGCAACAAATGAAGCAACTGGAAAAGATTTTGTAGATGAATCAGGCGATTTCTTGAAATTTGATGTACAAGAAGCTCAAAAAGAATGGGAATTAGCGAAAAAAGAATTAGGTGTTAGCGAAGTAACAGTTACTTTATTAACATCTGATACAGGAACTTCAAAACTTGTAGGGGAATATTTACAAGCTCAAATTCAAAAGAACTTACCAGGTGTAACATTTAAATTACAACCTGTTCCATTGAAAAACCGTTTAGAATTACAACGTGCAAGCGACTTTGATATTTTCTACGGTACATGGGCTCCAGATTATCAAGATCCATTGAACTTCTTAGAGCAATACATTACAGGTGGCGGTATTAACTTTGCGAAATATTCAAATGCTGAATATGATAAAGCAGTAGATGCAGTAAAATCTACTTATGCAACTCAACCAGAAAATCGTTGGAATCAAATGCTAGCTGCAGAAAAAATCATTATGAATGATGCAGTCGTAGCACCAATTTACCAAGCTTCTCAAAGTTATTTATTAGCTGAAAATGTAAAAGGCTTTGAAGTATTACCATTTGGACGTACGGTGAACTTACGACAAGCAAGTGTACAATAATAGAATATAAAACAAAAAACTTGAGTGATTAAACATCACTCAAGTTTTTTGTCATATGATAATAAGAATGTCCGCTTAAGATTTTTGTACTAGTCGCCGTATAGCCTAGTTTTTGATAGAGTTGATACGCTTTGTCATTTATCTCATCACAATTTAGAGCAATGACACTAGCACCTTGTTGTTTGGCTAAGTCTTCAACAGCTTGAAGTAATTTCATGCCAATTCCTTTTCTGCGATGATTTGGATGTACTGAAAGAATATCAATATACCATTCTCCAGCTTGTGTTTCAGAATCTTCATAGAGACGGATAGAAGAAGGAATATTATAGGTTTCATACAATTGGTAAAATGGGTCATCAATTTTTGGCTCGAGATGTCCATGATATCCAAAGATAGCTCCAGCAACCGTTCCGTCTTCGATATAAACAAGAGTATTCGTTAAACTATAGCGAAAGTTCTCTTGTAGCATTGCTTCTTGTAGCATTGTATGAAGAGTACTGAGGGATACTTCTTTTAAAATCGGTAATTCCATATCTTCGATAATCGTTTGGATGAGAGGAGTCAGTTGTTCTCTTTCTTCTGGTTTTGGTTGTCGTATCATTGTTTCACCTTATTCTAATTGAGATTTACGGTATGCGAGTGGTGTCATACCGATTTTTTGTTTAAACTGTTTTGAAAAATAAGCCTGAGTTGAAAATCCTACAATGGATGCAATTTGTGACATCGAGTAATTCGTTGTAGAAAGCAGTACTTTACTTTCCTCAATTCGGATATCTGTCAAATATTCCATTGGAGTTTGCCCCATTTCATTTTTAAAACTGTGAGAAATATAAAATCGGCTTAAATGGGTTAAATCCGCTAAATCTTGTAAAGAGATTTGTTCTCGGTAATGGGTCCTTAAATAATGTTTGATGAGGCTAATATCTTTTGTTGTTTTATTAACCGGACTTACATCAATTTCAAAAGATTTATTTCGAAGAATTTTAATGAGCAATATTTCTAATAAATTATGACAAACTAGTTCATAACTCATTGAATGATTCGTTGCTTCTGTTACCATGGCATTTAAGTATACTAAGATATCTTTTTGTTCATCTCGTAAGTTGAAAAATGAAAAAGGTTGTTCAACATTTGTTTGCGTATTAAAAAAGTTAGAAAAAGAGAGTCCTGTAATCCCTAATACAATATATTCGAGAGGTTCTTCAGGTGAAGAGACTTCTGTATGGTCTACTTGAGGGTTAATGATAACAAAATCTTGTGCCTTTACAGGAAAACGTTGATTTTCAATTAAAAATTCTCCCTTTCCATCTAATACATAAAATAATTCCATAAATGGATGAGAATGGATTGTGCTATGCCAGTCGCTATCATATTTTGATTTGGTAATTGATTCTAAATGGAAGGATAAACTTCGCATATTTGATTCAATCACTAAATAACGTTCATTACTCATACTTTTCACTTCCTTGTCTGTTACTTTCATTATACTTGAAAGCGCCTTATTCATCAATTGTATTTAGAAAAAGATAGACAGTTTCATTGACGATATTCTAGAAAATAGCTATACTATTTTCTGGTAGAAAGGAGTGCATGGAAAAGGTTTCGTCAATCGAAGAGACGAACCACAACAAATCAGAGTAGAATACATTGCGTTAAGTGCCAAACGGATGGGATGTTGCCGATTGGACGAAAAAGAGAACTCTTTGCGGTAGTGTATTCGCATTCGCTGCATTTAATGACAGACCATTTATTAAATGGAGCAGCTCTTTATGACAGATAAAAGGAGATGCTAATTATGAACAAACAAACACAATTAACACGAACATTAACGGTAACGGCATTAATAATTGCTATGCGTTTAATCATTGAGATGATTCCGTCGATTAAAATGGGAAATTTCGTACAAATCGGATTCGGATTTATCGGAGCGGCACTTGCTGGGGTGCTTTTAGGACCTTATCGAGCAGCTGTTGTAGGATTTTTTGTAGATATTTTAGGGAACTTCCTAAGAGGGGAAGCCAGTAACTTTTTCCCTGGTTTTACTTTAACGGCTGTTTTAGGGGGATTAATTTACGGTTATTGCTTGTATCGTAAAGAATTAACACTTCCACGTATTTTGGTAACGGTACTCATCATTACAGTTGTGATTAATTTAGGATTTAATTCACTTTGGATTTATATGATGACGCAAAAAGCATTCTCAGCCTTTATGGGACTTCGAATTTTGAAAAATATCATCAGTTTACCGTTGAATACAGTGATTTTATATGTACTGTTTCGTAATAAAACCATGCAACAGATCATTGAGAAATATCGAGTATAGGCGTATACTATTCTTACAATAAGGAGGGATAGCCATGCCATTTATTCATATTGAAATGTTAGAAGGACGTACACGTGAACAAAAAGAAGCACTTGTTAAAGAAGTAACAGAAGTTGTTTCTAAAAACACGGGAGCTCCTACAGAACATATTCACATTATTATTCAAGAAATCAAACATGAAAACTTAGGGCAAAATGGTCAATTACGTGGCTAATGTCTAGTAGAAACTTTAGATGGGAATTTCCTGTCTAAAGTTTTTTTATTGCCAAAATTTCCATTCATTCTACATAATTATCGTAAAAACTGACCATCAAAAGAATTTATGAGATTTTATAAAAAGGTTTTCAAAAAATGGTTGACGAAACAAGTGTGTTAAGCGTATAATACAGTCAAGGAAGAAAGTGTATTAATGCATTAATACAATAGTACGAGGAGGGGATGGAATGTTATGATTCAATTTGATAAACGATCGCCGATATATGAACAGATTATTGCGTATGTTAAAAGGCAAATTGTATCGGGTGAATGGGAATTAGGAAGAGAATTGCCAAGTCGAAGAGAATTCGCTAGTCAGCTCCAAGTCAATCCGAACACTGTTCAAAGGGCATTTCGAGAAATGGAGGAGATGGGATTGATTTCGACAGGAAATAATGTCATGAGTCGAGTGACAGATAATCCCCAATTAATTGGGCAATTAAAGCAAGAAATGTTACAAGAAGCAATACAAATTTTTGCAGATTCGATTTATCCATTACATGTTTCGAATGAGGAAGTCATAGAACAGTTGGAACAAGCGATGAAGAGAAGAGAGGGAGAGTAGCATGTTAGAAGTGAAACATTTACATAAGAGATTTGGCAACAAAAAGGTGTTGAATGGAATTTCTTTTACAGCAGAACGTGGAGAAATTACCGTATTAATCGGAGTTAATGGGATTGGGAAAACAACGATTATGAATATGATTATGGGACTAATTCCAATCAAAAAAGGGGAAGTAAGTATTGATGGACAAGTCATTAAAGGAGATCGTTCGAAAAAGTTAGCCTACATTTGTGATCAAATTGTTGTGAATAAGGGCGAAACGATTTTTGAAGCGATGGCTTTTATGAGAACTTTTTATCCGAATTGGAATGATGAGAAAGCTAAAAAATTATTGCATTTCTTCAAATTCAAAGGGAATGAAGTGATTCAACAATTATCGAAAGGAAATGTTGCTAAAGTCAACTTGTTATTAGGATTATCTTTAGATGTTGACTTTGTATTAATGGATGAACCATTTTCTGGAATTGATATTTTTTCAAGAGAGCAAATTGTACAATTATTTACTTCAGATTTATTAGAAGGAATTGGAGTCATTTTAACCTCTCATGAAATTGAAGATATTGAATATATCGTTGATAAAGCCATATTACTAGACGAAGGAAAAGTAATTAAAGAATTTTATGCAGAACAAGTGCGTGAAGAAGAAGGTAAATCCATTGTAGATGTGATGAGGGAGGTGTATCAATCATGAAAAAGATTTTTAATTTATGGTTGTATGAGTTGGGAAAAAGTAAATTTATGTTAGGATTTCTAACGATTGTATTCTTTGTAATACAGGTATTAGTTCATTTAATTCGAATTTTAAAGGTGAATCCTAAAAATGTTAATACAGATGATATAAGAAGTGTGACGGATTTAGTGCTATCAAGATTGGGAATGAATTTATCTCTGATGGCAGCTTTTATCATTATTATCATTGCTTCTGTTTATATTTGGGTCAAAGAATTCCGTAGTAAAGGAAATTTTATTAATCGATTATTCATTTTACCTGGAAATCGAATGCAAGTGTATTTTGCAAAATTTTTAACGATTTTGTCTTACATTTTAGTACTTCAAATAACACAATTTATCATTCTTGGGGTGAATAAGGCGCTACTAATTTGGAGATTCCCAGTTTTAGCAGATCATATTCATTATACCGACTTCTTAAATTCGGGTTCAATGTTACATTATTTATTACCGTTAAATGGAACTGCCTATTTGTATTGTATGGCATTTTTAATGGTTGTCATTGTTTTCTTCTTCCAATTTGCGATTTTAGAAGAAGGGTTGAAAGCATATGGTTGGGCATTGATGGTGGCATCTTTAGTGGGATACTTTGTTATTTGTTGTTTAATTTTAACAAGTTATATGCAATTGATGATGCATTTATCTCTTACTCAAACGGAGCAATATTTTATGACAATGTTGTATGCAGTTGGATTTATGGGGATTCATTGGTTAGTTGATTATTATTTATTAGAACGTAAAGTCAGTGTTTAATGGGGGTGAGAATATGAAATCAATTAAATTTGCATGGGGATTACTTGTAATGGTTGTTGGGTTTCTAGTTTTAGGAATTGGGAATATGGTTTGGACGTCAATGTCAGATGCTCCATATACAATAGAATCTTCAGCAGAAGGCAATCAATATTTAAAAGGGACGGTTTTTGAAGTAGGAAAAGAAGGCGCAGGAAAAATCAGTAATAGTGTTTCGACATCAGCCATTGTTGATGGGAAAGTGGAAAAATTATTTCAAACATTAGGGACTTGGAATGGGCAGATGAGAGAACAAGCGATATTAAGTCGTATTCCTCTTTTAGAACGTTCATTACTTGTCAGTCATAGACATGTATTACAATTAGACAATTCTTCACTATTTTATGATATTCATTGGGATTCATATTTTAGGGATTCATATTTTAGTAATACTGGAGACTTTACATTTAATTATGCGATGTACTCGAATGAAAATAAACGAATCATTGAAAAACAAATTCCGATTCATTTAGATGAACCATTTGGCTGGGGAGAAGAACCAATCTTCCAACGTAAGGGAAAAGAATTAGGAGTCATTATTCCTTTTATAGAAATAAAATCGAGTGAAAGAAAATTCGTGAAATTTATTTTATCTTTTGAAGAAGGTACTGTGAAAGATGTGGGAGAATTAACACTTGAAAAAGATAGTTTAATCTTCAATGCAGCATTTGGAAATCATTCTTATAATCCAGAAACAATTGTGTTTAATGTTCTTCCTTTAAAAGATGGGGGAAAACCTTCTGAAAAACCAGAGGAAGAAGAGTATTATCAATATGATTTATTTACAAATACATTCCGTAAATTGGATATTCATTCACTAAATAATGCAGCAAGCTTTTACATCTCAGGTTCTCAAATTTATGCAGTAGAAACGGCTCATCCAAGAGTAAGTGGTAGAAAATCAGGAAGAGGCCATGCGGTTGAACGTCCGGAATATGTTACGGCTAAAGATCGTCAAGCAGAATTAGAAACAGTGTATCGTGCTACAGCAGACTTATCTTTCGAAAAAATTGGTACACTGCAACGTGATCCATATTCTACAGGAGAACTTTTAAACAAAGATACATTTGTCTATGTCGGACTCGATCAAGGTCAAAATGCACTTCGAGTATTTGATTTGAATAAGAAAGAAGAAGTTTTCTCAGCGAAAATCACACCAAAAGCAGATGCGAAGTTGTATTTCCAAAGAAAACGTGATTATGTGATTTACTAAAGCATTATTGTTTAAGATAAATAGGGTGGTTGTCCAAGAAGGATGACGGTGCGACTCTGTCCGACTATTTATTGACGGCACTCCGTATGGGGTGCCTTTTTTGATTATTTTATTCCATTTGACAAAGTATAGCTTATAAAGTAAAATACTGATTGTTATTTTAAAATAGTACGTTTGGAAAGGTGATGAAATGCTTTTTAGAGATATATTACATAAAGGTGAAGAAGAGTTAGAAATAGCTTCTCAATTATCCTTACAAGAAATTAATAATACCGTTGAAATTCCAAAAGAAGGTAGCCTTTTGAAGAAAGTTTTAGCCTATAGTGGACCAGGAGCTTTAGTGGCGGTTGGATATATGGATCCTGGAAATTGGATTACATCGATTGCTGGTGGGGCGCAATATGCGTATAGTTTATTATTCGTTACTTTAATCTCCAACTTAATTGCGATGTTACTCCAATCGATGGCCGTTCGTCTGGGGATTGTCACAGGAATGGACTTAGCTCAAGCGACTCGAAAACATACAGGAAATAAGATGGGATTCGTTCTATGGGTCATTACAGAACTTGCTATTATGGCTACAGATA
Organism: uncultured Granulicatella sp.; assembly: GCA_947254045.1. Lineage (GTDB taxonomy): Bacteria > Bacillota > Bacilli > Lactobacillales > Aerococcaceae > Granulicatella. The sequence continues at coordinate 9,883 of CAMYBO010000004.1, forward strand.
TTGCTGAAATTATTGGGAGTGCGGTTGCGTTAAATCTTTTATTCAAGATTCCAATATTATTGGGAGTCTTTATTACGATTTTTGATGTGTTTTTATTACTATTATTAGCACATTTTGGCTTTAGAAAAATAGAATCCATCGTGTCAGCACTAATCTTTACTATTTTGGCGATTTTCTTATACGAAGTTATATTAGCAAATCCTCATATGGGAGCGTTAATGAATGGATTCATCCCTAGTAAAGAAGTCGTTAGCAATAAAGGAGAATTATTTATTGCACTTGGAATTGTTGGAGCAACTGTTATGCCACACAATCTCTACTTACATTCTTCGATTGTTCAAGCAAGACGCTATGATAGAAATGATGATGCAAGTAAGAAAGAAGCGATTCGTTTTTCAACGATTGATTCAAACATTCAACTGTCGATTGCTTTTGTCATTAATTGTTTATTATTAGTACTTGGAGCAGCATTGTTTTATGGTCATGGAGAAAGTTTAGGTCATTTTACAGATTTATTTGATGCGTTACAAGATAGTACTATTGTTGGAGCAATAGCTTCACCAGTTCTCAGTATACTATTTGCAATAGCTCTTTTAGCATCTGGACAAAATTCAACGATTACGGGAACTTTATCGGGACAAATTGTGATGGAAGGATTTATTCATTTAAAAATCCCACTGTGGCTAAGAAGAATGCTTACTCGAGTCATTGCTGTGTTACCAGTTATTATTTGTTTACTTATTTTTGGAGATAGCGAACAAGCAATTGAAAGCTTATTGATTTATACTCAAGTGTTTCTAAGTGTCGCTCTTCCAATTTCAATTATCCCTCTAACACTGTATACATCAGATAAGAAGTTGATGGGAGAATTTGTCATTAAACCATGGATGAAGATATTAGCGTGGATTTGTTCGGTGCTATTAATCATCTTAAATTTCTGGTTAATTATTTCTACTTTGTTATAGAGAAAAGTATGTATAGAATTAATTGAAAACTTCATAAAAAAGGCTATAATAACGTTGAGGATAGAAAAAGGAAGAATTCAATATGGCAAAAGTAAACTATGAAGGTCCAGAACAATTTAGACCATTAGGAGCGTGGGAATATTTTTGATATTCCATTCTTTACAGTATTCCACTGATAGGGTTTATGATGATGATTATTTTTAGTTTTAACGATTCAAATATCAATCGCAGAAATTTTTCAAGAGCATTCTTTTGTGGACTTATCGTGTTTATCGCTGTAATGGCGTTGTTAGTTGCTACAGGATTTTTTACACACTTAGTAAATCAATAATTTAGAAATTATCGTTAACAAAAAAGAGCATTCCGTTTGGGATGCTCTATTTTTCTTGTAAATGTGGACTTGGTAATAGTCGGTTTACAATCATCGCAATCACTGCTCCAATTAATGTATCTAATACCCGCTGAATCGCATATTCTACATTCACGGCTGCTTCGATATTGTAAAAAATTACTAAGAAAGTTGCTGAAGAGTTAATGACCGCTGTTTTGTTGAATCGATTGCAAAATAAAATTAATAAAATAATTCCAAGAGGAACTAATAGTAAGTCAGTGTAGTCTGGAAGAGTGAAATATCGATATGATTGAAGAAGGATAATGGCTAATATCCCTCCTGACATATTTCCATAAAAGCGAGAAATTCCAAATTTCCAAGTTTGTTTATGATTCGTTCTTAAACTAAATACGGCAGATAACACTGCCAACATTGGAGACCCACGATGAAGTACTTTAAAAAGAACAATACAAATAAATGCAGATATGGCTGTTTTTAAAGTTCGGAGTCCAATGTGCAAAGGACTTTGTTGTTGATTAGGCACACTTTCACCTCATTGTTTAAAATTCTTGAATATCATATCATAAATTGTATAAAGCGACAACGAGTAAGAATGTCGATTAAAGTCAGATTGAAAATGTAATTAATTTTATAAAAAACATGGAAAATTCAAGCGTAAAATTAAGGTTTATGATAGAATTAGAGGTATGTATAGAAAGTGGTGTTGCTGTGGGAAGACGAAAATCAATCAAATGGAAATCGCATATGAAATTAGGGGTTAAGAGATTGACGTTAGGAATCGTTTTAGTATTCGTAGCGATTTGTAGTGTGATTATTATGGGGACGCTACAGTTCCAAGAAACAAGACAAGACCCTACAGAAATTGCACACCAACAATTTATTCAAACGCTTGTCCCGTCTTCTCAAAAAGCATATCAATTATATAAAGTTTTACCGAGTATTAGTTTAGCTCAGGCTATATTAGAATCTGATTGGGGAGAAAGCGGACTTTCAAAGGACTATTATAATTTATATGGGATGAAGGCTGGTGCTACAGAACCGAGTGTCCAATTAGAAACGAGTGAATTTATCAATGGGCAATGGATCACCATTATGGCACCTTTTCGAGTTTATAATAGTTGGGCAGAATCCGTGGAAGCTCACGCTAAGTTATTAACGTATGGAGTGGACTGGAACCCCAAACTATATGAGCCTGTTTTAAAAGCAAAAAATTATAAAGAAGCAGCACACGCCCTTCAAAAAGCAGGATATGCTACAGATCCAACTTATGAACAAAAAATTATTAAGGTTATTGAATCATATCATTTATCACAATATGATCACCTTCAAGAAAAATCTGTAAAGGAGTAGAAAACACATGAGTCAATTATTACCAGGAAGTATTATTGGAATTATTGGTGGAGATGCTCAAATTTCATCCGTGATTTTAATGGCGAAACGTTTAGGGTATCGTGTTCACCATTTCCGCGAAGAAGATGAACTTAGTGTTTTGTTAGCAGATAAAGAAGTGATTGCTCGTTATTCTGATAAACAAGCTTTATCAGATTTTGCCATGCAAGTGGATACGATTGATGTTTTAACAAATCAAATTGAAATAGATACGATTATCGCCTTAAGTGGGAAAACTCGTTATTATCAATCGTTTGAATTAGCAGAAATTTCTCAAAATCGTATGGTTGAAAAGTTATTTTTAGAAGAACATGCGATTAATGTAGCACCATATGGAATGATTACAAGTATTGGTGAGTTACCAAGTTTACTATCGAGTATTGGATTTCCTGCTATATTAGAGACAAATCGTTTCGATAAAAAACAAAAGGAAATAATGATTTATGACCATGATATGGATGATCATGTATTCCAACTAGTAGAGGAACAATCTTGTATGGTGACGGCATATGTTCCCGGTCAACGTCATTTTAGTTTAACGATTCTTCGAGATTATGAAGATCACATTACGATTTTACCGATTACGGAAGATGTGTATGTAGATGGAAAATTAAAATATTCAATTGCCTCAAAACGAATGAATCCTGAATGGGTTGGAGAGCTTCGTACAATTGCATCAAAAATTATGCGTTCCATTTCAGGGTCAACACTTGTATCGATTCAAGTGGTAATGGCAAAAAGTGGTATTTTCTATGTGAAAAAAGTGAATCAATTACCGCTGCTTCAACATCAATTTAGTGCTAAACAAATTCCCCAATCGTTTAGTGAAATTATTTTGCGATTGGCAACAGGGCTAGGTGTATTAGAAAGTGGTCTGATTGAAGAAGGGTTAATTGTTCCGATTTATCAAGAAATGTTAGAAAAAGCGTATGTTTTAACGGTTTTAAAACCACACTGGGAATTTGAATATTTCCAAGTTGAAGGTGGAAACCTCCAAGAAGCAGTCGGAGTGATTCGATTAACAGGTGCTTCAAGTGTGGATTTAGTAAATGAATTAGAATTAAGTGGATTACACGATTAGAATGTAACAAGAGAAAGGATGACTTTGTGAGTATTTCGGCGAAATTACTAGAAGGAATGAATGAATGTCAAAAAGAGGCGGTTCAACATACTCAAGGCCCATTGTTGATTATGGCAGGTGCTGGTAGTGGGAAAACAAGAGTACTAACGCATCGTATGGCGTATATTTTAGCAGAAGAAGAGGTTCATCCTTGGAATATTTTAGCGATTACCTTTACGAATAAAGCAGCACGTGAAATGAAAGAGCGGGTGAGTCAATTAGTTGGTCCGCAAGCGGAAGATATGTGGGTATCTACTTTCCACTCGATGTGTGTGCGTATTTTAAGAAGAGATATCGAATTATTAGGCTATCAAAGATCTTTTACAATTTGTGACCCAAGTGAACAACAAACGGCAATGAAGCGAATTTTGAAGAAATTAGATATTGATAGTGAAAAATATGATTATCGCATGATTTTAAATCGCATTAGCCAAGCAAAAAATGATTTAGAAGATGTAGAAAAATTTAGCGAAAAATATACGGGATATGTAGAACAAATCATTGCAAAATGCTACCGTGAATATCAAAAAGAGTTAGCGAAAAGTATGACGCTAGACTTTGATGATTTAATTATGTTTACGGTACAATTATTTCAAAAACATCCGGAAACATTACAGTATTATCAACAAAAATTCCAATATATTCATGTGGATGAGTATCAAGATACAAACCATGCTCAATATCGATTAGTAACGATGTTAGCGAAGAAATTCAAAAATATTTGTGTTGTTGGGGATGCAGACCAAAGTATTTATGGTTGGCGTGGTGCTGATATGAGCAATATTTTAGAGTTTGAAAAAGATTATCAAAACGCAAAAGTTGTTTTATTAGAACAAAATTATCGTTCAACAAAAACGATTTTACAAGCAGCGAATCATGTCATTGAAAATAATTTTAATCGTAAAGTGAAGAAATTATGGACTGAAAATGATGAAGGACAACCGATTACGTATTATCGTGCTCAATCGGAACAAGATGAAGGACGGTATGTATTGTCACAAATTCAAAGTCTATTAAGAGATGGATATCATTATGATGATTTTGCGATTTTATATCGTACAAATGCGCAATCTCGTGTGATGGAAGAAAATTTATTAAAATCGAATATTCCATTCCGTTTAGTCGGTGGGCAACGATTCTTCGAGAGACTAGAAATTAAGGATTTACTAGCGTATTTACGTTTAATTGTAAATTCTCAAGATGATTTAAGTTTTAGAAGAATTGTCAATAGTCCAAAACGAGGAATAGGGGCTACTTCTTTAAATAAATTAAATGATTTTGCTTCTATGCATCAATTTTCATTATTAGAAGCAAGTTCGCAAACTGCACTTTCTCCTCTATCGGGAAAAGCAGCGAAGGCTTTAGAAAAATTTGTTGAAATGATTGAAGATTTAAGAAAAATGCAAGAATTTCTATCAATAAGTGAGTTTGTAGAACAAGTGATTGAGAAAACAGGATATCTTGCTGCTTTAGAGCAACAACATACGATGGAAGCTGATGCGAGAATTGAAAACATTCAAGAGTTTATCTCGGTGGCAAAACAATTCGAACAAGACCGATTAGAAAAAGAGTCAGAAGATTCGCCATTATTACAATTTTTAACAGATTTATCTTTAGTTTCTGATGCGGATAGTGATGATGGAGATGGTCGTATGGTGACATTGATGACCCTTCATGCTGCGAAAGGGCTTGAGTTTCCAGTTGTATTTATTATTGGTTTGGAAGAAGGAATTTTTCCAAGTTTAAGAAGTATGATGGAGAATGGCGATGATGTAGAAGAAGAACGTCGTCTAGCGTATGTAGGAATTACTCGTGCGAAACAAAAGTTATATTTAACAAATGCGTATTCTAGATTATTATATGGACGTACACAAACGAACCGTCCATCAAGATTTATTTTAGAAATTGGAGAAGAATTATTTGATTCTAAACAACAGCAATCCTATGGACATACAACTAGAGAGTCTTCCTTATTTGTTTCGAAAACTTCGTCTTCGGGTTCATTATTTGACAAATATAGAGCGAAATCTCAGGCAACTGCTTATCAACCAAAAGCAGTGCACCCTTCAAGCATCCAACCTGTTCGTAAACAAACCGTTGCTGCTGGAGATGGAGCTGCATGGAAAGTGGGCGACAAAGTCATGCATAAGAAATGGAATGTCGGTACAGTCGTTAAAGTAACAGGTGAAGGTACGAATCAAGAAATTGATGTTGCTTTTGCGGGTATGGGTATTAAACGATTATTGGCAAGTTTTGCCCCAATTGAAAGAATAGAGGAGTCGTAAATGGATACTTCAGTAGAACAAAAAATCCAACAATTAAGAGAACAATTGAATCGTTGGAGTCATGAATATTATGTTCAAGATCGTCCAACCGTTACGGATCATGAGTATGATGAAGCGTACCATGAACTAGTGCGATTAGAAACAGAAAATCCACAATTGATTACCCCAGATTCTCCGACTCAACGTGTTGGTGGAGTTGTGCTAGACAGTTTTGAAAAAGTTACCCATCAAAATCCTATGTTGAGTTTGTCAAATGCATTTTCAAAAGAAGATTTACAAGCATTTGATGATCGAATTAAAAAATTAACGAACCGCAACATTGACTATGTTTGCGAATTAAAAATTGACGGTTTATCTGTAGCACTAACATACCAAGAAGGGCAATTAGTTCTAGGAGCAACACGTGGAGATGGTGTAATAGGGGAAGATATTACGCATAATATTCGAACGGTTAAATCTGTTCCTCTTTCATTAGAACAACCATGGTCGATTGAAGTTCGTGGGGAATGTTATATGCCGAAGAAATCTTTCCAACAACTAAATCAATCAAGGGAAGAAGAAGGCTTAGAAGTATTTGCCAATCCTAGAAATGCAGCTGCAGGAAGTTTAAGACAATTAGATTCTAAAGTAGCAGCTAGTCGAAATTTAGCGGTATTTCTATATCAAAGCCCTAGTGTTGAAGTTTTAGAAGTGGCTTCTCAAATCGAATTGCTAGAAAAAATGCAAGCATTAGGTTTTGTCACGAATCAAGAAAGAGCGTTGTGCCATTCTATCGATGAAGTATGGGCATTTATTGAAAAAATGACAGTGGAAAGAAATAACCTTCCTTATGAAATTGATGGAATTGTAATTAAGGTCAATGACATGAAAGCGCAAGAAGAAATAGGATTCACTGTAAAAGCCCCAAAATGGGCGATTGCTTATAAATTCCCTGCAGAAGAAGCACAAACCATTGTTAGAGATATTGAATGGACAGTAGGACGTACGGGAGTAGTCACGCCGACAGCTGTGATGGATGCGGTATTTCTTGCGGGAACTACGGTGAAACGTGCTAGCTTACATAATGTGGATTTAATTCGAGAAAGAGATATTCGAATTGGAGATACGGTGGTCATTCATAAAGCGGGCGATATTATTCCTGAAGTCACTCGAGTGATTTTAGATAAACGTCCTGAAGGATTAGAACCGTATGAATTTCCTAAAGAATGCCCGTCTTGCTCGAACCCACTCGTCCATTTAGAAGAAGAGGTTGCTTTAAGATGTATGAATCCAAAATGTCCAGCTCTTTTAAAAGAAAGATTAACACATTTTGTATCGAGAGATGCGATGAATATGTCTGGAGTTGGAACAAGAATCATTCATCAATTATTTGAAAGTGGTTTAGTTCAGGATGTGGCAGATTTATATCATTTAACAATAGAACAATTATTAACACTCGATAAAATTCAAGAAAAATCAGCGCAGAAAATCTTACAGGCGATTGAAACGAGTAAACAAAACTCGTTAGAGCGTTTATTAACGGGTCTAGGTATTCGAAATGTTGGTTCAAAAGCAGCGAAAGATTTAGCGATGCATTTTGAAACAATGGAGAACCTTCAAAAAGCGACGGTGGACGAATTGGTTTCCGTTGAAGGGTTAGGATTAGTCATTGCGCATAGTGTTTTGGCTTATTTTAACCAAGGAACTGTTCAAGAAATGTTAGAAGAACTAAAAACAGTAGGAATTAATATGACTTATTTAGGGAAAGCTAAGTCAACTCGTTTTGAAGACTCACTTTTAGCTGGAAAGACAGTTGTATTAACAGGAACGTTAGAGCAAATGACAAGACAAGAAGCCAAAGAAGCCATTGAATTTTTAGGTGGAAAAGTGACAGGTTCCGTTTCTAAAAAAACAGACCTTGTCATTGCAGGTGCTCAAGCAGGAAGCAAATTAACCAAAGCAGAATCTCTAGGAATTTTAGTATGGGATGAAGAACAATTTAGAACAATCATTGAAGGAAAGGAATCGTTATGAAGAAAAAAATCATCACTCTGGCTAGTGCAACAATGATGTTATTAGCAGGGTGTGCGAATATTAATCAGGCAACGCAGAAAAATGTTGAATCAGAATCTTCACGTGCAAAAGTTGCTCAACCAACAACGAACCAATTGTCAAATCAATATTATAGAGCATTGATTACAAATGGAAAGTATCAAGTAAGTCAGACTCGTGGAGCAACATTAAGTTTAAATACTGGATTTAACTTGAGAAATTTTGAATCAGGATTAATTGAATTATCACGTGCAGTTTTTCCAACGAATCAATATTTCTTTAGAGAAGGACAAGTTATTGATTCAACAACAACGAATCAGTGGGTGGCTCGTAAATCTGAAAAAAATCCAGATGGATTAAATCCAGAAGATAATGGTGAGACAGATGCTAGTAAGAGAAATCCATATTATTTAGCTCAAATTTTAGAACAAGATTTTATGATTCAAACAGAAAATAATTATGAACTTGGGGGCATTAGTATTGGTCTTGCGATGAATTCAGTAGATTATTACTCTACTGGAGATAAAGATGCGGAGCAAGAAATTTCTAATGAAGAAATGTTAAAACAAGCAAAATCAATTGCAAATACCGTGTTGACTCGTTTACGTCAAAATGATGCATTAAAAACAGTGCCAATTGTGTTTGGAATTTTTAAACAAGCTCCAAAAGACGATATTGGTGGAGGAGTTTATGTTTTAGAAGCTACTTCAGTAGAAGGAACTGAAGTGACAAATTGGACAAATATGAATCAAAAAGTAGTGGTATTGCCATTAGTGGACGGTAATCCAACAGAAGAATCATCTGCTTTTGAAAACTTTAGAACAGAAGTTCAAAACTTCTTCCCGAATTTATCAGGAGTAACCGCAAAAGTTTATTATCAAGAAAATGCGCCTAAAAAAATGGTTGTTAATATTATGACTCAATTTTATGGGGAATCAGAAATTATTGCTTTAGCGCAACATGTAACAGATGTTGCTAATAAATATTTACCAAAAACAACACCAGTAGAAGTTCGTATCTCATCGATTAATGGAATGGAAGCATTCTTAATGCAAGATACCGCTCAAGGTGTGTTTACATATCATGTTTTTGATTAAAGATTGACATAAAAGGTACGTGCCTTTTACAATAGAAACGAAAGAAAAGTAGAAAGTGAGGAACAGTCATGGCAATTGAAGAATCAGAAGTACGTCACGTTGCAAAATTGGCGAAATTATCATTTGCAGATCATGAAATTTTACATTTCACAGAGCAAATGAGTGATATCATTGATATGGTAGAACAATTAAAAGAAGTGGATACAACAGGAGTAGAAGTGACAACTCATGGATATTCATTAGTGAATGTTTTACGTGAAGATGTGCCAGTAGAAGGAACAAATCGTGATTTATTAATGAGAAATGTAAAAACAAGCGAGGATGGATTTATCCAAGTACCTGCAATTATGGGTGAAGGAGAGGAGTAAGACGCATGAGTTTATTAGAAAATCAAACATTAGTAAGCTTGCATGAAGGTTTAGTTCAAAAGAAATTTACTTCTCAAGAATTAACAAGTGCAACATTTGAAAAAATTCAAGCAGTAGATGATAAAGTTGGAGCTTTCTTAGCGTTAAATGAAGAAGAAGCAATGGCTCAAGCAAAAGCTGCGGATGAAAAAGGTTATGATTCAACTCTTTCTCTTCAAGGATTACCAATTGGGATTAAAGATAATATTGTAACTCGTGATTTAATCACAACAGCTGCAAGTCGTATGTTGGAAGATTTTAATCCAATTTATGATGCGCATGTAATGGACTTGTTGAAAAAAACAGGTGCTGTTAATGTCGGAAAATTAAACATGGATGAATTTGCCATGGGTGGTTCGACAGAAAATTCTTATTTCAAGAAAACTAGAAACCCTTGGGATTTAACAAAAGTTCCTGGAGGATCTTCAGGTGGTTCAGCAGCAGCAGTAGCAGCTGGAGAAGTATTAGCTACTTTAGGTTCTGATACAGGTGGTTCAATTCGTCAACCTGCAAGTTTTACAGGAATTGTAGGGATGAAACCAACATATGGTCGTGTATCTCGTTATGGATTAATTGCCTTTGCATCAAGCTTAGACCAAATTGGACCATTAACTCGTACGGTTAAAGACAATGCATTAGTATTAGAAGCAATTAGTGGATATGATCACCGTGATTCTACAAGTGTGAATGTACCTGTTCCAAATTATTATCAACAAATTAATGGGAATATTAAAGGATTAAAAATTGCTTTACCAGTCGAATATTTAGGAGATGGAATTGACCCTGAAATTCGTAGAGCAGTCTTAAAAGCAGCTGAACAATATCGTGCATTAGGAGCAACGGTAGAAGAAGTGAGCTTACCTCATTCTAAATACGGTATTCCTGCATACTATATTATTGCTTCTTCAGAAGCATCTTCTAACTTACAACGTTTTGACGGTATTCGTTATGGACACCGTTCAGCTGAAGCGAAAACTTTAGAAGATTTATATATTATGAGCCGTACTGAAGGTTTTGGTATGGAAGTGAAACGTCGTATTATGTTAGGAACATTCTCATTAAGTTCTGGTTACTATGATGCTTACTTCAAAAAAGCAGGACAAGTTCGTACATTAATTAAACAAGATTTTGCGAATGTATTTGCTAACTATGATTTAATTTTAGGACCTGTAACAACTTCAACTGCATATGGAATTGGCGAAAGAAATGATGATCCAATTGAAATGTATATGGCTGATTTGTTAACAGTTCCTGTAAACTTAGCAGGACTTCCAGCGATTTCTGTACCTGCTGGATTCTCTAGAGAAGGATTACCAATTGGTATCCAATTAATTGGAAATTACTTCCAAGAACAAACAATTTATCAAGCGGCATTTGCATTTGAACAAGCAAATGACTATTACTTAAAACAAGCAAACGTATAAGGAGGAAAATAAGATGAATTTTGAAACAATTATTGGGCTAGAAGTTCACGTAGAGTTAAAAACAGATTCAAAAATCTTCTCTCCTTCACCAGCTCATTTTGGAGCAGAGCCAAATACAAATACAACCGTTATTGACTGGGGATATCCAGGGGTACTTCCAGTTGTCAACAAACGTGCCATTGAATTTGGAATGCGTGCTGCATTAGCATTAAACTGTGAAATTTCACAACATACAAAATTTGACCGTAAAAACTATTTCTACCCTGATAATCCAAAAGCGTATCAAATTTCTCAATTTGATTACCCAATTGGTCATGATGGATGGATTGATATTGAAGTAGAAGGAAAAACAAAACGTATCCGTATCGAGCGTGTTCACTTAGAAGAAGATGCGGGTAAAAATACTCACGGAACGGATGGTTTCTCATATGTAGACTTAAACCGTCAAGGAACTCCATTAATTGAGATTGTATCTGAAGCAGATATGCGTTCACCTGAAGAAGCCTATGCTTATTTAGAAGCATTACGTCAAATTATTATGTTTACAGGCGTATCAGATGTAAAAATGGAAGAAGGATCAATGCGTTGTGATGCGAATATTTCTTTACGTCCTTATGGCCAAGAAAAATTCGGTACAAAAACAGAGTTGAAAAACTTAAACTCATTTAACAACGTTCGTAAAGGGTTAGCATTTGAAGAAGTGCGTCAAGCTCAAGTATTACGTAGCGGTGGCGTTATTGGTCAAGAAACAAGACGTTTTGATGAATCAAATGGACAAACCATTTTAATGCGTGTGAAAGAAGGGTCAAGTGACTACCGTTACTTCCCAGAACCAGACCTACCAAACTTAGAAATTTCAGATGAATGGGTGGAAGAAGTTCGTCAATCGATTCCTGAAATGCCAACGGTTCGTCGTGAACGTTATGTTCGTGAATTTGGTTTACCAGAATATGATGCAATGGTCTTAACTTTATCAAAAGAAATGTCTGATTTCTTTGATGAAACAGTTGCAGCAGGTAGCGATCCAAAATTAGCTTCTAACTGGTTAATGGGAGATATTTCTGCTCACTTAAATAGTAAAAAGTTAGAATTACATGATTTATTATTAACTCCACAAAGTTTAGCAGAAATGATTCAATTAATTGGCGATGGAACAATCAGCTCTAAATTAGCAAAGAAAGTATTTTTATTATTAGCTGAGGAAGGCGGAACTGCTCGTCAAGTTGTTGAAAAACATGGAATGATTCAATTAAGTGATCCATCACAATTACTACCAATTATTCAAGATGTGTTAACTAATAACGCACAATCGATTGAAGACTTCAAAAATGGTAAAGATCGTGCAGTTGGCTTCTTAGTGGGTCAAATTATGAAACAAACAAAAGGAAAAGCAAATCCTGGAGTTGTAAACCAATTATTACAAGAAGAATTAGCAAAATATTAATAACTGAGAGAACTTGAACGTAGTAGATAGTCTTCTACTGTTTCAAAGTGAAATAGTCACTGGGGGTGAATAGAAAAAGGAATGAAATTTCCGGTTTCTTATTCACTCCTTCTCTCTTTTTCATAAAGAATGAATGGAGGTGTCAAAATGATTCGAGTTCATACAAAAATTATTCAAGCTGGAGAAACTTTACAAACGAAATTAGAAGCACCGATTGAATCAATTGAATGGAAGACTGAACAGAAACAATTAGCGTTGTCTTATCACGAAAAAGAAAGTCAGACAAAAGTAGATTTACTTGTATCTGATGGAGAAATCCAATTATTCCGTAAAGGTGAAGTAGCTAGTCAATTACTCTTCAAACATCAAAAGAAAACAAAGGGGCGTTATCAATTAGCACAAGGACAAGAAATTTTATTTGAGATTAAAACAAAGAATGTAGAAGTTTCTTCTGATTGGAAACAAATTTTTTTTGAATACCAATTATCTCAATTAGGAGAAAATTTAGGAGAATTTACAGTAAATATGGAAATTCTTAAAGAAAACATTGTGCAATAGTAGCGTATCATAGCTTTTGTGTGCTATACTGTTAAGGAATATGTGGAAAGGAAGTGTATCCTTTGGAATTAAAAGCACTGGATGGAATCAACAAAAACGAATTATCAATGGTTGAAGTAGCACATGCTATCTTGGAAACAAAACAAGAAGTGATGGACTTTAATCAATTACTAGTAGAAGTTCAATCATATATGGAGTTAAGCGATGCGCAATTAGAAGCACGTATGGCTCGTTTTTATACAGATTTAAATATTGATGGAAGCTTCATTTCACTTGGAGAAAATCGTTGGGGCTTACGTTCATGGTATCCAATCGATTCAATCGATGAAGAAATTGTTTCATCAATGGATGATGAAGACTTGAAAAAACGTCGTAAAAAACGTAAAAAAGTTAATGCCTTTGGATCTGAAGAAGATATTATCGACTACAATGATGATGATCCAGAAGATGAAGATGCCTTGTTAGAAGATGAAGATGATGACGAGGTTATCGATTTAGACGATGATGTAGACGATGAAGAAGAAACAGAATTAGATGCATATCGTTCAGATTTAAGCGAATTAGGTGATGACGAAGAGTTAGATGAAAACGTTAGTGCAGATGAAGATTTATCAATTATTAGTGATGAAGAGTTAGACGGCGATTATGATGAAGAAGAGGATGAATTATAATCCTTTCTCATCCATAAAATGTTAGAAAGAGGGAGTGCGTAGCGCTCCTCTTTTTTATAGGAGGAAAAATTTTGAAAAAAATTTTGAAAAAAATTTTGTCATCTTTTTTTGATGCGACTTTTCTAAAATTTATTTTAGTAGGGGTCATCAACACGTTAATCGGAACAGTGGTAATGTTTTATTGCTTTAATGTATTAGCGTGGAGTTATTGGATTTCTAGTGCATTGAATTATATTGTAGGAAGTATTGTGAGTTATTTGTTGAATAAGCGATATACTTTCCAGCAAAAAGGTCATGATTGGTATACTGTTTTGAAATTCATTACGAATATTACGGTTTGTTACGTTCTTGCTTATGGATTAGCGAAGCCACTTGTTACATGGATACTTTCAGGAGTCTCTACGAATATACAAGGGAATGTTGCACTATTGACAGGAATGGTTTTATTTGTTGGATTGAATTATATCGGGCAAAGATTTTGGGCTTTTTCACTCAAGAAAGAGTTAGAATAATGGCTTGCTCATAAAAGAGTTAGTGGTTTAATTATAGGAATCGTTATGGTAAAATAACACTATCTATAGATTTAAGGGGGATACTGCCAAATGGCGGAAGATAAGAAAACTTTTTATTTAACAACACCAATTTATTACCCAAGTGGACAATTACATATCGGACATGCATATACAACTGTAGCAAGTGATGCAATGATTCGTTATAAAAAATTACAAGGTTATGATACTTATTTCTTAACAGGAACAGATGAACACGGACAAAAAATTCAACAAAAAGCTCAAGAAGCAGGAGTGAGCGAAATTGAATTTGTCGATAATATTATTTTTGGTATTCAAGATTTATGGAAAAAATTAGATGTTTCTTATGATGATTTTATTCGTACAACACAACCTCGTCATAAAAAATCTGTACAGAAAATTTTCCAAAAATTAGTGGATAATGGAGATATTTACTTAGGTGAATATGAAGGTTGGTATTCTGTGAGTGATGAAGAATACTTTACAGAATCTCAATTAGTGGAAGTGTATCGTGATGCTGATGGAAAAATGATCGGCGGAGTGGCTCCAAGTGGTCATGAAGTCCAATTAGTGAAAGAAGAATCTTATTTCTTCAGAATGAGTAAATATGCAGATCGCCTATTACAATACTATGAAGAACATCCAGAATTTATTCAACCAGAATCTCGTAAAAATGAAATGATTAATAACTTCATCAAACCAGGTTTGGAAGATTTAGCTGTTTCTCGTACATCATTTGACTGGGGTATTCCAGTGCCAAATGATCCAAAACATGTCATTTATGTATGGATTGATGCGTTATCAAACTATATTACAGCTTTAGGCTATGGAAGTGATAACGAAACATTATTTAACCGTTACTGGCCAGCAGATGTACACTTTATTGGAAAAGAAATCGTTCGTTTCCATACGATTTATTGGCCAATTATGTTAATGGCATTAGATTTACCATTACCGAAGAAAATTTTTGCCCATGGTTGGTTATTAATGAAAGACGGTAAAATGTCTAAATCTAAAGGGAATGTAGTCGACCCTAATACATTAATTGAACGTTATGGTTTAGATGCTTTACGTTATTATTTATTACGTGAAGTACCATTTGGTTCAGACGGTATTTTCACACCAGAATCATTTGTAGAACGCATTAATTATGACTTAGCAAATGACTTAGGAAACTTACTAAACCGTACAGTAGCGATGATTAATAAATATTTCGATGGAACAATTCCAGCTTATTCAGCACCAGTTTCAAGCTTTGATCATGAATTAGTAGAAGCTTCAAAAGTGATGATTGAAGAAGTAGAAGCAGCAATGGAAGAAATGCAATTTTCAGTTGCGTTATCAGCAATTTGGAAATTTGTTTCTCGTACAAATAAATATATTGATGAAACAACTCCTTGGGCAGCTGTAAAAGATGAAGCACGTCAAGAAGAATTAGCTCGTACAATGAGTTACTTAGCAGAAAGCTTACGTATTATTGCAGTAGCTTTACAACCATTCTTAACACAAACACCAGGAAAAATCTTAGCACAATTAGGAATTCAGGATGAAGCTTTACGTGATTATCCGTCACTTCATACATTTGGAGTAATTCCAGCTGGTACAAAAGTTGTTGAAAAAGGACAACCAATCTTCCCACGTTTAGATATGGAAGAAGAAGTTGCTTATATTCAAAGCAAAATGGGTGGAACTGTTAAAGAAGAAGTTGCGACAGAATGGAATCCAGAAGAAGTAGAATTAACAACTGAAAAAGAATCAATCAAATATGATGACTTTGACAAGTTAGAATTAAAAGTTGCAGAAGTTATTGACTGTAAACCAGTGGAAGGTGCAGATAAATTATTACAATTCCGATTAGATGCTGGAGATGCTGGCGGACACCGTCAAATTTTATCTGGTATCGCTCAATGGTATCCAAACCCAGAAGAATTTATCGGGGAAAAAGTAGTAATTGTGGCAAACTTAAAACCACGTAAGATGAGAGGACAAATTAGCCAAGGGATGATCTTATCGGCAGAAAAAGATGGAGTATTACAAGTCGTATTAGCTCCTCAAGAAATGCCAAATGGTTCATTTGTTTCATAATCAATAGGAAACACAGTTATTGTAGGGAGAGTACGTTGCTTTACAACGTGCTCTTTCGTATATATAAGAGAAAAAAGGAGAATATACGATGAAAAAGGGCTTATTAACAGGTTTATTATTATTTGGTTTCTTTTTTGGGGCAGGAAATTTAATCTTTCCTCCTTCATTAGGATTATTTTCTGGTGAGTATTTCTGGTCAGCGATTGCGGGATTTATTTTATCAGGCGTAGGTATTCCAATTATTACATTAATTGTGGGTGCCACAAGCAATGGAAGTTTTAAACATGAATTAGAGACAAAAGTTCATTCTGTATTTGCGGTAGCATTTTTATCAATTTTATATTTATCAATTGGACCATTTTTTGCAATTCCAAGAACAGCAACAGTATCGTATTCAATTAGTATCCAGCCATTTGAAACGGCATTAGCTTCAATGGGAATTTCGGGTACTTTCTCATTGTTTATTTATACAGTATTATATTTTGCTGCAGCGTATTGGATTGCGATTCATCGTTCTAGGATTTTAAATAGTATCGGGGAAATTTTAACCCCATTATTTGCAGGATTAATTTTAGTCTTAGTGTTATTAGGAGCGATTAAATATGCAGGAGTAGCTCCAATGGAAGCAGCAACGGCTTATCAAAAGGGGGGCTCATTTGGAAATGGATTTATTGAAGGATATAATACATTAGATGCCTTAGCTTCTGTTGCCTTCTGTGTGGTTGCAGTGAATACATTGAAGAAATTCCATTTTTCTTCAAAAGAAGAATTTACAAAAACGATTATCGGTGTAGGTTTAGTAACTGCAATAGGATTTAGTATTTTATATCTAGGATTAGCAAATCTAGGAAATCATTTTACAGTACCTGCAGATGTGTTAGCAGATAAAGCGGTGAATAAAGGGTCATATATTTTAGCAGCTGCTTCAAAAGATATTTTTGGAGTGTTTGGACAAGTATTTTTAGGAGCAATGGTTATTTTAACGTGCTTTACTACAACTGTTGGTTTGATTGTTTCAACAGGAGAGTTTTTTGAAGAGTTATTCCCTAAATATTCTTATAAAGTGTATGCAACAGTGTTCTCTTTCATTGGATTTGGGATTTCGAATTTAGGATTAAATACAGTCATTAAAGTTTCGCTGCCAGTATTATTAATTTTATATCCAATTACCATTATTATGGTTGTATTAATTATCTTGAATAAATTTGTGCCACTTTCTAAAATTGGAATGAAGTTAACAGTAGGTTTAACAGTACTAGTATCAGTGTTCACAGTATTAGGAGATACGTTAAAATTATCTGCATTAACTACTGTGATGAATCAATTACCGTTTTCTACTTTATCGTTAGGATGGGTCGTTCCAGCATTAATTGGAATTGTGATTGCTTTTGTTTTAAGTGATAAACAAAAAGGGGAAGTTTTTGATTTTGAAAAAATTTTAGCAGAGTAAGAAGGTAGGCGAATATGTTTTTATATGGAATTACGACAATCGTATTGATAGCTCTACTTTTTTCAATGTGGAAAGATAATCGTAGTTTGTGGAATCCAGCTTTGTTAGTGATTGAAGTGTTGTTTTTATATTTATCGATTGCGAATGCCTTTTTCAGTTTTGGGTATGAAAATGCGTATTTAGTGATGATTGCAGGATTTCTCTTAATTCCAATTATCATTGTTTTCAGTGGAATATTT
>CAMYBO010000005.1 GCA_947254045.1 uncultured Granulicatella sp.
GGAAGTTATAATTCTTCTATTTTCCAAGCAACTCGTGAAATGTTGCAAACCGATCATGATTCAAAAGATGAGTATGTGATTTTAACGATTGGTGGAGCTGCAAGTCGCTTCTTTAAAAAAATGGACATTGATGTTCGTTTAGAAATAAATGATGTCAGTGATATTCCATCATTTGAAGAAGTACGTAAAATTGTAAGTAGCGCGGTACAAATGTTTAGACAAGGTGAATTTGATGAATTTTATGTTTGTTACAATCACCATGTGAATGCATTATTATCAAATTATCGTGTTGAAAAAATGTTACCAATTATTGACTTAGATGAAGATGAAGCGAAAGAATATGAGTTAGATTATATTTTTGAGCCAAATAAAGAAATTATTATGGAAACATTATTGCCTCAATATGCAGAATCTCTTATTTATGGGGCGATTATCGATGCAAAAGCAGCTGAACATGCTTCACGTATGACAGCTATGAGAAGTGCAACGGATAATGCGAGAGATTTAATTAGTGATTTGACACAAGATTTAAACCAACGTCGTCAAGCACAAATTACACAAGAAATAACTGAAATCGTTGGCGGAGCAGCAGCTCTAGAAGAACAGTAAGAGTGAAAGGAGGAAATTTTTTGAGAACTGGAGAAATTTTACAAGTTGTTGGACCAGTTGTGGACGTTGTATTTCCTTTAGAAGAAGGCGTGCCTGATATTCACAATGCCCTACATGTTATTAAAGAAGATGGTGAAGGGCATAAAAAAACAATTACGCTTGAAACAGCTGTTGAATTAGGGGATGGTGCTGTACGTACAATTGCCATGGAATCAACTGATGGTCTTCAACGAGGCATGAAAGTTATTGATTTAGGACGTACAATTAGTGTTCCAGTTGGAACAGAAACTTTAGGACGTGTATTTAATGTACTAGGGGATACAATTGATTTAGGAGAGAAATTTCCTGAAGATTTTAGACGTGACGAAATTCATAAACCAGCGCCTAAATTTGAACAATTAAGTAGCCAATACGAAATTCTACAAACAGGTATTAAAGTTATTGACTTATTAGCACCTTATTTAAAAGGTGGTAAAATTGGATTATTTGGAGGTGCCGGAGTAGGTAAGACGGTATTAATCCAAGAATTAATTCATAATATTGCTGAAGAATTAGGTGGTATTTCTGTATTTACGGGTGTAGGAGAACGTACTCGTGAAGGGAATGACCTTTACCATGAAATGCAAGAGTCAGGTGTATCTGCTAAAACTGCCATGGTATTTGGACAAATGAATGAACCACCAGGAGCTCGTATGCGTGTTGCATTAACAGGGTTAACAATTGCTGAACATTTCCGTGACGAGCAAAAACAAGATGTATTATTATTCATTGATAATATTTATCGTTTTACTCAAGCAGGTTCAGAAGTATCTGCCCTATTAGGTCGTATGCCTTCAGCGGTAGGTTATCAACCAACATTAGCAACTGAAATGGGACAATTACAAGAACGTATTAGTTCAACAAAAGATGGATCTATTACATCCATTCAAGCAATCTACGTTCCTGCTGATGACTATACTGACCCAGCGCCAGCTACAACATTTGCCCATTTAGATGCTACAACGAACTTAGAGCGTCGTTTAACAGAACAAGGGATTTACCCAGCGGTGGATCCATTAGCTTCAACTTCAAGTGCTTTAACTCCTGAAATTGTAGGAGAAGAACACTATGAAGTAGCTATGAAAGTTCAACAAATGTTACAACGTTATCGTGAATTACAAGATATTATCGCTATTTTAGGGATGGATGAATTATCTGATAGTGAAAAAATTATTGTAAACCGTGCAAGAAGAATTCAATTCTTCTTATCTCAAAACTTCCACGTTGCAGAAGCATTTACAGGTCAACCAGGTTCATATGTTCCTATTAAAGATACAGTACGTGGCTTTAAAGGAATTATTGATGGGGAATATGATGATATTCCAGAAGACTTATTCCGTAATGTTGGACCGATTGAAGATGTTCTTAAAAAAGCACAAGCGGCAGGTTACCGAGGAGGTAATTAATCATGCTTGAAAATCGAGAACTTTTAGTCGTCGTAACGACTCCAGAAGGAAAAGTTTATAATCACCGCTCTTATTCGGTTAGTGCAGAAGCTATTGATGGGGGAATTACGATTCTTCCAAACCATGCTCCTATCATGTTACCGTTAAAAATTGGTGAATTACGAGTAAAACGTTTCTTAGAAGATTCTCCTACTGACTATATTGCAATCGGTGGTGGGATTATGGAAGTACGTGATAATGTCGTAACGGTTATTGCCAACGTTGCTGAACGTGCACGTGATATTGACGTCAATCGTGCCGAACAAGCGCGTGATAAAGCAGAAGCAATTATTCGAAATAAAGAGTGTTCTAAGAGTGAAGTAGAACGTGCGAAAATTGCATTGAACAAAGCGATTAACCGTATTGGTGTTTCAAAACATCGTCGATTAAAACAATAATGAAAATGAAAACTGTTGGTATTATGCCAACAGTTTTTTCATTTTCTTTGAAAAAACATAAAATACCTATTGCAAAATAAAAAAAGAACTGCTATAATCATAAAACGTAAATGTTACGATTTATGAAAATTTAAAACGAAAAGAGGTGAGCAAATGGCTAAAAAGTCAAAAATTGCTAAACACGAAAAACAATTAGCATTAGTAGAAAAATATGCACAACTTAGATTTGAATTAAAACAAGCGGGAGATTATGAAGCACTTCGTAAATTACCGATTAATTCAAATCCAAATCGTGTAAAAAATAGAGATAAAGTTGATGGTCGACCAAGAGCTTATATGAGAAAATTCGGAATCTCAAGAATTAAATTCCGTGATTTAGCTCATAAAGGTTTAATCCCAGGTGTTGTCAAAGCAAGCTGGTAATTCAAGTTAAGTAATGGAGGGAAAGAAATGAAACAAGATTTAGCAACAGCATACAGACAAATGAAAAGTCCAAATATTAAAACTCGTAAACGTGCATTAAAATTAATTCATGAAGCGAAACGTGGGAAGAAAAAATAAGAGGAGTAAAATCATGAAAGTAAGTAAAAAAATTGTAGCAGTGTTAGGAGCAGCATTCTTATTAGGAGCTTGTTCTCAACCAACTTCTACACCTTCAAAAAAAGAAGGTAAATTAAATATTATGACAACATTTTATCCAATTTATGATTTCACTAGAAATATTGTTGGAGATGAAGGAGATGTTTCTTTATTAATTGGAGCTGGAACAGAACCACATGAATATGATCCAACTGCAAAAGATATTGCAAAAATTTCTCAGTCAGATGCTTTAGTTTATGATAATGAAAATATGGAAACTTGGGTTCCAACTGTAATGAAGAGTTTAACAGATTCAAAAGTAAAAGAAATTAAAGCAACAAAAGATTTAGTATTATTACCTGGCGGGGAAGAAGAGGACCATGATCACGACCATGGTGGAGAAGAACATCATCATGAATACGACCCACATGTTTGGTTGTCTCCTTATCGTGCTAAATTATTAGTTCAAAAAATTACAGATCAATTAAGTGAAGCATTTCCTGCTAAAGCTTCTGCTTTTAGAACAAATGCCCAAACTTATTTAGAAAAATTAACAGAATTAGATAATGACTATTCAAAAGCTTTAAAAGATGCGAAACAAAAGAATTTTGTAACACAACATACAGCATTTAAATATTTAGCATTAGATTATGGTTTGAATCAAGTGGGAATTGCTGGAATTTCACCAGAAGCTGAACCTTCACCAGCTCGTTTAGCTGAATTAACAAAATATATTAAAGAAAATGATATTCGCTATATTTATTTTGAAGAAAATGCATCAGAAAAAATTGCAAAAACTCTAGCAACAGAAACGGGAGTAGCATTAGAGGTGTTAAATCCATTAGAATCTTTAACAAAAGAAGAAATGGATAAGGGTGATAATTATATTTCAGTCATGAAAGAAAACTTGGAAGCTTTACTAAAAACAACTTCAGTTGAAGGTAAAGATATTAAACCAGAACATGAAGAAAATACGAAAACTGTAGCTAAAGGATATTTTGAAGATAAAGATATTAAAGATCGTACATTAAGCGATTATGCTGGGGAGTGGCAATCTGTATATCCTTATTTAGTAGACGGTACATTGGATCAAGTATTTGATTATAAAGCTAAACAATCAAAAACTATGAGTGCTGCTGAGTATAAAGAATACTATACAAAAGGTTATAAAACTACTGTTAAGCAAATGAAAATTACAGATAAAACGATGGAATTTATTGATGAAAATGGTCAAAGTCATCAATCTGAATATAAATATGTAGGCTATAAAGTGTTAACTTACAAAAAAGGAAACAGAGGCGTACGTTATTTATTTGAAGCTGTGAATCCTGAATCAGGTGCTCCAAAATATGTTCAATTTAGCGATCATAATATTGCACCAGTGAAAACAGCTCACTACCATATCTTTGCAGGTAATGAAAGCCAAGAAAAATTGTTAGAAGAAATGGATAACTGGCCAACATATTATCCAGCAAAATTAACAGGTTTTGAAATTGCTCAAGAAATGTTAGCTCATTAAAATGACAAACTTCTATAGAGACAAGAGTTTCTATAGAAGTTTTTTTGTGGAAATAAATACTATATATAGTTTTAAAAAATGTTGAAAAACACAACATGTAGGTGTATGATAATAGAGGTGATAAAATGTAAAGGGGGAGTGAGAGTTGAGTGTAATGCTTGTAAAGAAAAGAGATGAAAGAGTAGAGACATTCAAATGTCAAAAAATCTTTTGTGGAATAGAAATGGCAGAAAAAACTTTATACGGAGAACTTTCAAAAAAACGTAAAGAAGAAATAGACGGAGTTACGAAAAAGGTTTTATCAAAAATTGAAAGTTTATCAAAAATTGAAATCAAATCAGAAGAAATAGAAGCTGTAGTTCTAGAGTGTTTAAACCAAGAAGGCGAAACGGTATTAGCGAATCAATTCCTTGCCAATCGAATTCAATGGGATAAAAAAAGAGAAAAAGAAATGGATGTTACTCAACGATTAACAAAATTGAGTCAAAAAGATGCGAGTATTATTCATGAAAATGCCAATAAAGATAGTGAAGTCTTTAATACGCAACGAGATTTGATGGCAGGAACGGTAGGGAAAGCTTTCGGATTAAAAATGCTGCCACCTCATGTTGCAAATGCGCATTTAAAAGGAGATATTCATTATCATGACTTAGATTATCATCCTTATTTACCAATGACGAATTGTAGTTTAATTGATTTTAAGGAAATGTTTGAACATGGTTTTAAAATTGGGAATGCTGATGTTGAAAGTCCTAAATCAATACAAACAGCTACTGCTCAAATGGCCCAAATAATTGCGAATGTCGCTTCAAGTCAATATGGAGGATGTTCTGCTAATCGTATTGATGAAGTATTAGCTCCCTATGCAAAGTTGAATTATGAAAAACATTTACAAGATGCTAAAAAATGGGTAGCAGGAGAGGAAAAACAAGAAGCATATGCCTTAGAAAAAACGAAAAAAGATATTTATGATGCAATGCAATCATTAGAGTATGAAATAAATACGCTCTATACTTCTCAAGGTCAAACCCCATTTACAACATTAGGATTTGGATTAGGGATGTCATTATTTGAACGAGAAATTCAAAAAGCGATTTTAAAAGTAAGAATCAAAGGGATTGGGAAAGAACAAAGAACTGCCATTTTCCCTAAATTAATTTTTACGTTAAAACGTGGTGTGAATTTAGAACAAACGGATCCGAATTATGATATCAAAACATTAGCATTAGAATGTTCTACCAAAAGAATGTATCCAGATGTTTTAAATTATGAACAAATTGTTCGAATTACGGGTAGTTTTAAAGTGCCGATGGGTTGCCGATCATTTTTACAAGGTTGGAAAAATGAAAAAGGTGAAGATGTTTCCGATGGAAGAATGAATTTAGGAGTTGTGACCCTAAACCTTCCTAGAATTGCGTTGGAATCAGATGGTAAAAAAGAGAAATTTTGGACTATTTTAGAAGAAAAATTGCAAATCTGTAAAGATGCATTAGTGTACCGTGTAGAACGCTGTAAAGAGGCGAAATCAGCGAATGCGCCTATTTTATATCGTTATGGTTCGTTTGGAAAACGATTGATGAATGATGAACCAGTAGACGAAGTATTCAAACATCGTCGTGCAACAGTATCTCTTGGATATATTGGCTTATATGAAACGGCTACTGTCTTTTTTGGAAATTGTTGGGAAACAAATCCAGAAGCAAAAGATTTCACCTTAAATATTGTGAAACGATTGAGCGAGAAAACAAAGGAATGGTCGGATGAATATGACTATCATTTTAGTGTATATGCAACGCCAAGTGAAAGTTTAACGGATCGTTTCTGCAGATTGGATCATGAAAAATTTGGGGATGTCGCAGATATTACAGATAAGGAATATTATACCAATAGTTTCCATTATGATGTAAGAAAGTCTCCAACTCCATTTGAAAAAATTGAATTCGAAAAAGATTATCCAATTTATTCTTCAGGTGGATTTATTCATTATTGCGAATATCCTGTTATGAAACAAAATCCAAAAGGGCTTGAAGCAGTTTGGGATTATGCATATGAAAGAGTGGGCTATCTTGGAACGAATACACCGATTGATCGTTGTTATGAGTGTGGCTACGAAGGAGAGTTTGAACCGACTGCAAAAGGATTTGAATGTCCAATTTGTAAAAATAGAAATCCAAAAACTTGTGATGTCGTTAAACGAACTTGCGGTTACTTAGGAAATCCACAAGCTCGCCCCATGGTTCACGGAAGACATCAAGAAATTAAATCACGGGTAAAACATCTCTCTACTGAAAGAAATCTAAGAAATTAGGAGGGGTGGGTATGAAGTTTCCGAAACCGGGAGAATGGACAAGTGATGAATATTCTAAAGGAAAAATTGCTAGTTATAAGCCTTATAATTTTGTAGATGGGGAAGGTGTACGCTGTTCCTTATATGTGAGTGGTTGTTTATTTGCTTGCGAAGGTTGTTATAATGTTAAAGCACAAAATTTTAATACAGGAATTTTGTATACAGAAGAATTAGAAGAACAAATTATTCAAGACATTGGTGCTAGTTATTGCCAAGGATTAACTTTATTAGGTGGAGAACCTTTTTTAAATACTCAAGTATGTCTGTCTCTTGTTCGTAAATTACGGAGTGTTTATGGGCATTCTAAAGATATTTGGTCATGGACTGGATATACATGGGAAGAATTACAGCTAGAAACACATGACAAAAAGGCGTTGCTACAAGAACTCGATATTTTAGTAGATGGAAGATTTGATATTAAAAAAAGAGATTTAACATTGCAATTTAGAGGAAGTTCGAATCAAAGAATTATTGACGTACAAAAGTCTTTACAGGACGGGCGAGTTGTTTTATGGGATGGATTAAGAGAATAGGAGAATTTTATCGGCACTTGACGATTCTTAGCATCATTCAGTAAAATAGATATTTAATGATTTTTAAGGAGTGTGTATATGAAGTTATCAACTATTTCAAAATTCTCATTAGTGAGTATTTCGACATTATTAATGTCTCATTTGGCGATTTCCCCGGTACTACCTAAATTATATGAGTATTATCATGGGATGAATCCAGAACTAGGATTGGCTTCTGTGGAAAGTTTAGCGACGATACCAGCAATGATGATTACGATTTTTGTGTTAATCAGTAATCTTGTTATGAATAAAATTGGGAAAAAGAATACCGTATTATTGGGGATTGGTTTGATTATTATTTTTGGACCACTTCCAGCCTTTTTAACGAATTTTAAATTAGTGATGATTAGTCGAATGTTGTTAGGAGCAGGGATTGGATTATTTAATTCTCTGTCGATTAGTTTGATGAGTGACTTTTTCGAATCGGATGAAAAAGCAACAATGATTGGGTTGAGAACGGCTTTCTTAAATATTGGGAAAGCACTAACGACATTTTTATCAGGTTACTTATTGTTGTTTGGAGAACGTGCGGTATTTTTAACCTATTTAATTGCGATTCCAATTTTCCTATTATTTTATCAATATGTTCCAAATACTCCAGTAGAACAACGTGTTAAGAAAAAAGGTAACATTCGTTTAGCGACCGTTGTGTTAACACTTCTAACATTTTTAGTAGGAGTGAGTTATATGGGATTAACGATTAAAATTCCATCTCTTATTTTAACGCATTATCAATTAGAAGTAGCTCTATCTCGTAATTTATTAACGATTTTAGCCTTAAGTGGTACGATTGCCGGCTTTATTTTCGGAATGTTATTGAAAAAAGTTGGAGATTTAACATTGCCGATGATGCTAATTAGTATGGCAGTAGGTAGTTTAATCTTTATTTTCTTTAAACAGATTGTTTTATATTATGTAGCGAGTGTTTTAATTGGGGTAAGTTTTGTAGGAACGATGTCTTATATTTTCTGTTTTATTTCCAGAATTTTTGAAAAAGAAGAGATTAATTTAACGACTAGTATTGTGTTAGTTGGAGGGAATATTGGGGTAATTTTGACTCCGGTTATTATGACGAAACTTCCTGAATGGTTGAATTGGAATCCGTTTATCGCTCCATTTTGTATGGCAAGTGCTTTTATGGGTATCGTTGCAATAATTAGCGGATGGTATTTATATAAAAAATAATTTTTAGAAAAAGAAGATGAGATTTAAGCTCTTATCTTCTTTTTCTTTTGGATGCTGTTGTAGAAAAAGAATAGCAATTTCTTTGGAAAATCTTTATAATGTAACTGATAACAAAAAAAGAAGGAGCGATTATGCCTCAAGGAAAAATTATTCGAGCCTTAAGTGGCTTTTATTATATCGAGTCCTCTCATCAAATTTATCAAACTCGAGCACGTGGAGTTTTTAGAAAAAGAGGACAGTCTCCATTAGTCGGAGATATTGTGGATTTTACAAGTGAAACTTTGGAAGAAGGAGTATTAGAGAAAATTCATCCAAGGAAAAATTCTTTAGTTCGTCCACCTGTTTCAAATGTAGATATTGGTGTAGTGGTGATGTCTGCTGTAGAACCGGATTTTTCAACACATTTAGTGGATCGGTTTTTAGTCTATTTAGAAGGAATGGAAATTCAACCAGTCATACTGATTACAAAGGTAGATTTATTAACTGCAGCACAATTGCAACATCTAGAAGCAGTGAAGAAGAAATACCAAGAAGTTGGATATGAAGTATGGTATTCTTCAGAAGTAAAAGAACACCAAAGTGAATTTTTAGCTTCCTATAAAGGAAAACTAGTGGTCTTTTTAGGGCAATCTGGGGTTGGGAAATCAACGATGTTGAATCAATTAATTCCAGAGCTAAATCAAGAAACTGGAGAAATTTCTAGTGCATTAGGCCGTGGGAAACATACGACTAGACAAGTTTCTTTACATGAAGTAGAAGAAGTTTGGATAGCAGATACCCCTGGGTTTAGTACGGTAGACTTTATTGGTGTGGAAAAAGAAGACCTTCCACATTTATTCCCAGAATTTGAAGAATACTCTACTCATTGTAAATTTAGAGAGTGTTCTCATCAACACGAACCTCAGTGTGCCGTCATTGAAGCGGTAGAAGAAGGAAAAATTTGGCAAGAAAGATATGATCATTATCAAGATTTCTATGAAGAAATTAGCCAGAGAAAACCAATTTATCAAAGAAAAAAATAATTATTTTAAAGGAGTCAAAAACATGAAAGTAGCACCTTCCATTTTAAGTGCAAATTTTGCAACATTAGGAGAAGACGTTAAAAAAGTAGAACAATTAGGAGCAGACTGGATTCATATCGATGCGATGGACGGTCAATTTGTTCCTAACTTAACATTAGGACCAAATATCGTAGAAGGACTTCGTCCCATTACAACATTAACATTAGATTGTCATTTAATGGTTCAAGAACCTGAACGCTTTGTAAAGGAATTTGCAAAAGCGGGGGCGGATTATATTTCTGTTCATATTGAAGCAACAAACCATATTCACCGTACTATACAATTGATTAAATCTAAAGGAGTAAAAGCAGGGATTGTCATTAATCCAGGAACTCCAGTGAGTGCGATTAGTGCTGTATTAGGAATGGTTGACTTAGTATTAGTGATGACTGTAAACCCGGGATTTGGTGGACAAGCATTTATTCCAGAAACATTAGATAAAGTACGAGAATTAGTAGAATTACGTCAAGAACATGGATACAACTATTTAATTGAAGTAGATGGTGGTGTGAATGGCCAAACAGCTAAATTATGTCGTGAAGTAGGGGTAGACGTTGCAGTAGCAGGTTCATATGTGTACTATGCAGATGATATTAAAAAAGCAATTGATTCTATTAAAGAAGCTTAAAAGAGGAATTGGGTATGGAAATAATCGTAGTCATTGGGGGGCCATTGGATAAAGGTGCAATACGACGATGGCTGAATCAAAAACTTCAGCAAAATGATAGACAAGAGTTTCAATTTATTGGAGTAGACGGTGGCTGTTTGAAATTAATGGAAGAAGAGTTACCGATTAATTTGGCAATTGGAGATTTCGATTCGATTTCACTAGAGGATAAAGAAGCATTGAAAAAATATGCTTCTAAAATGATTGAATTTCCTTCTGAGAAAGATTTTACAGATTTTGAAGAAGCATTGATGTGGATTTCAAAATCCTATCCTCAGCAAAAGGTGCATGTGTTAGGGGCTTTTGGTGGAAGAGTTGATCATGCGATTAGTTGTTTATGGACTATGTTTCGTCCAGAATTACAAGCATTAATTCCATATCTTTCGCTAGAAGATGAATGGAATCATATTTCTTTTTTAACTCCAGGAGATTATGTCATTCATAAATTAGAGCATACGAAGTATTTATCTTTTATATCAACAGGACCTGTAAAACAATTAACGTTGAAAAATGTTAAATATCCTTTGGATCATCACGATTATGATTTTCCGATTGCATTGATTAGTAATGAGTTTATCGATGGACAGATGCAAATTTCATTTGAGTCTGGTGGAATCATTGTAGGACAAACAAGAGATTCTTGGAGATGAATATGTGTGAATTCTAAAATAGTAAGATAAAAATTAGCATCATTCGATTGGATGATGCTTTTTTAAGTTGAATTTTTATAAAAAAGAGATATACTATAAATGAGTCAGTTAAAGATTCAAAAAAAGTATATATTGGAGGCCTTTTTATGTTAAGAGAAGTATTAGAATTAGGGAAATTCGTTAAAAAATCAAGTGTCTTTGTAAGTGGAGTGGTAGTAGGTTCATTAGGACTTAAAGTTTTAGCAAGCAAAGATACTAAACACGTTGTTGCGAAAGCAGTAGCAAAATCATATAAATTAAAAGATGGATTAGATGCAACAGTTTCTCAATTGAAACAACATGCAGATGACGTATTAGCTGAAGCAAATGACTTATATGTTGAAGAAAAAGCTGCTAACTTAGTAACAGTAGAAACAAGTGAACAATAATGAAAGTAACGATTAAAGCTCAATCAAAAAATAGAGTGCGTTTGGAAGTTCCTTTTAGATGTACAGCTGCTGTTCAGTTGTATTTAGAAGAGGAAAAGAGACTGTTTCCAGAAATTACGCAAATTATTTGTTATAAAGATGAAAAGCATATCGCATTTACTTTTGAAACAGGACATGAATCAAGTGTTTATCGATTTTTAGATTATTTAGAGGTGTCTACTTTAAATGAAAAACAAAGAGATTTTACAGTAGATGCTCAAGTGACACCTGTGGATATTGTAGCTTCCCATATTTATCGTAAAATGGTAGCAAATGTGTTCATTCCGCAATCATTAAAAATTTTCTGGTTATTATGGAAAATGAAAAAATTCGGGAAAGCTGCATTTGAATCTATTTTAGAAAAAAAATTGTCGATGAGTATTTTAGATTTTGTTGCAATTGTAACTTCGATTGCAATGGGAGATTATAAAACGGCTGATACGATAATGTTCTTATTAAATCTTGGAGATGATTTAGATGAATGGTCTCAAAAGAAATCTGTTGAAGATTTAGAGAAAAATCTAAAAAATAATATTTATGAATTATGGATTGAAAAAGAGGGAGAACGATTCAAAAAATTAAGTCACCAAGTAGAAGTAGGCGACGTATTCGTTGCAACTGAAGGACAAGAGATTTATTTTGATGGAACAGTTGTATCTGGTCGTGGATTTTTAAATGAAAGTTCATTAACTGGAGAAGCTTTCCCTGTTTCTAAAAAGATTGGAGATACTGTGTTTGCGAATACAGTTGTGGAACAAGGTGAATTATTAGTAAAAGTTACAAATGCTGAACAAAATTCACGGTTACAACAAATTGTTCAATTAATGAAAACAAGTGAACTACATCAATCAAAACAACAAAAACAATTATTAGAAAAAGCAGATGGCTTGGTGAAATATAATTTCATTGGAATGGCAGTGACGTATTTATTAACAAGATCAGTGCAAAAAGCATTAACATTCTTATTAGTCGATTATTCCTGTGCCTTAAAATTATCATCACCAGTAACGTATTTAACAGCGATTAAAGTAGCTTCTACAAGAGGAATTGTTGTGAAAGGATCAAGTTCACTAGATGAATATCCAATGATTGATACTTATGTATTTGATAAGACTGGAACTTTAACAACAGGCATTCCAAAAATTCAAAAGATTTTACCTTATCGTGGCTATTCTGAAGAAGAAGTTTTACGAATTGCGGCATGTTTAGAAGAGCATATTTATCATCCAATTGCGAGTGCAGTAGTGCAAAAAGCAGAAGATGATGGAGTAGAACATGAAGAAATGCATGGTAAATTAACGCATGTTGCTTCAAAAGGAATTTTATCTTCGATTGATGGGGAAAAAGTCGTTATCGGAAGTTTAGAATTATTGAAAGAGCATCAAGTGGAAATTTCTGATGAACAAAAGACAGTTATAGAAGAGTATACTCAATGGTATCACTTATTGTATTTAGGATATAAAGGAAAATTAATTGCGATTTTCCTAATTGATACACCGTTGCGTCCGGAAACTATTGAAGTTCTGCAATCGTTAAAAGAACGAGGAAAGAATATTATTTTATTAACTGGAGATACAAAGAAACGGACAGAATCGATTTGTTCGTTAATTGCCTTTGACGAAGTGTATACAGAAGTGAAGCCAGAACAGAAACATCAAGTGATTCAAGAGTTACAAGATAAAGGACATCGTGTCTTTATGATTGGTGATGGTCTAAATGATTCGGCAGCTTTATCAAAAGCAAATGTCGGGGTAGTAATGGCAAGTTCATCAGACATTGCTAGACAAGCTAGTGATATTGTATTTTTAGAAGAAACCTTATCAGGTATTCTTGTTTTAGATGATATTTCTGAGCAATTGCAAAAACAATTAGGTAGAAACTTGCACACGACTGTGTGGGTCAATACATCTTTAATGGGATTAGGATTGTTTAATATTTTAACTCCTAGTACATTAGCTGTCTTCCATAATTTGACAACAACTATCATTATCGGAAAGAGTTTTACTTATATTAAATAGTAAAAGAAAAAGACTGGACAGTGTCCAGTCTTTTTGTTTGTGTAAATTAAACGCGTTCTACTTTACCTGATTTTAATGCACGAGTTGAAACCCATACTTTTTTAGGCTTTCCATCGATTAAAACGCGAACTTTTTGTAAGTTTGGTTTCCAAGTACGACGGTTAGCGTTCATAGCGTGAGAACGAGTGTTACCTGTTTCAGAACGACGTCCAGTGAAATAACATACTTTAGCCATGGTCATTCTCCTCCTTTAATTTAAATCATTGATCAGCTGATATAATTTTTAAACTAAATCATATACTTAAATAATTTATCATAGTTGACGATAGAATGCAAGCTAGAGTCCAATATAAAGTATAAATTTTTGTTAAATCTATTTTGGTAGCGTATTTTCACACATAAAAGGTTAGGTAAAATTAATCATTTATGATAAAATAATAGAGAATCATCGAACAGTCTGTAAAAAATAGATTGTACGAATTTTAAGGAGGTTACAAAAATGACAGTCAAAATTCAAACAGAACAAGGGTTAATTGAATTAAGCAATGAAGTTATTGCTACCGTAGTTGGTGGCGCAGCAACAGATAATTATGGAGTTGTTGGAATGGCTAGCCGTAATCATATTCGTGATAATTTAAATGAAATTTTGAAAAAAGAAAACTATTCTCGTGGCGTAGTGATTCGTCAAGAGGAAGAAGGAGTAGCTGTTGATGTATACATTATCGTAGGCTATGGTACTAAAATTTCTGCAATTTGTCGCAATGTTCAAGAACAAGTAAAATATAATTTAGAAACGATGTTAGGATTTTCTGCGAACACTGTTAATGTTTATGTTCAAGGAGTAAAAATCATTGAAGCGTAAGCTTTGATGGTGTGTCAGGAGGATATAAGAATCAATGGTAACAAAAAATATTATTACGGCTCAAGATTTTCGAGCAATGGTAGAAATTGGTGAAGCACGTTTAAGTGAAAATGCTGAATTTGTCAATTCATTGAATGTATTTCCGGTTCCAGATGGTGATACTGGTACAAATATGAGCCTTTCATTTAAATCAGGTGCGGAGCGTGTCGCAAATTCTTCTGCTCAAACAGTAGGAGAGTTAGCACAAGATTTAGCAAAAGGTTTATTAATGGGTGCTCGTGGAAATTCAGGAGTTATTTTATCGCAATTATTCCGTGGCTTTTCAAAAGCCGTTGAAGGAAAAGATGAATTAACAGGTGAAGATTTAGCAGAAGCATTCACTAAAGGGGTTGAAACAGCTTATAAAGCAGTGATGAAACCTGTTGAAGGAACTATTTTAACAGTTGCTCGTGAATCTGCTAAAAGAGGCGTTCGTAAATTAGAACGTTCAAATGATATTATCGAAGTAATGGGTTCTGTATTACGTGGAGCTCAAAAATCATTAGATAAAACTCCAGATTTATTACCTGTATTGAAAGAAGTTGGCGTAGTTGACTCAGGTGGTCAAGGTTTAGTATTTATTTATAATGGATTTTACGAAGCTTTAACAGGAGAAGCAACTCCAGTTCAAGCATTATCAACGAATAAAATTGATTTAAGTTCAGTTGCTCATCATGAAAGTGGCATTGATTATGAACATGCTTCTACAGCGGATATTCAATTTGGTTACTGTACTGAAATTATGGTACGTATTGGCGAAGGTGAAACAGTAGTAGATACTTTTGATTATGATACATTCCGTAATTACTTAAATGAATTAGGAGATTCTTTATTAGTTGTAGCGGATGATGAAATTATTAAAGTTCACGTTCATACAGAACGTCCTGGTGAAGTGATGAATTATGGTCAACGCTTTGGTTCATTAATGAAAGTGAAAGTTGACAATATGCGCTTGCAACATGAGGAAATTTTAAAAACAGACTATACTGAAAAAATAAAAGCTATTGCTCCAAAAGCTGAGTATGGAATTGTTGCTGTAGCTGCGGGTGAAGGAATCCATGAATTATTTAAGAGCATGGGTGTGACAACAATTATTAATGGTGGTCAAACAATGAACCCAAGTACAGAAGATATTTTAGCAGCAGTAAAAGAAGCTCATGCTGAAAAAGTGATTGTTTTACCAAATAATAAAAATATTTTAATGGCTGCAAATCAAGCTGCTGAAGTAAGTGAAGATGCAGAAGTTGCAGTTGTGGCAAGTAGAACAATTTCTGAAGGATTATCTTCATTATTAGCATTTAACCCACAAGCTAGTTTAGAAGAAAATCAAGAAGCGATGACAGAACAATTGTCACTAGTGACAAGCGGTCAAATTACAAATGCCGTTCGTGATACTTCCATTGATGGAGTAGACATTAAAGAACAGGACTTCATGGGGATTGTAAATGGTAAAATTTTAATTAGTGTACCAGATCGCAAACAAGCAACAATCGATACAATTGCTAAAATGGTGAATGATGAATCTGAAATCTTAACAATTTTAGTTGGGGAAGATGTGGAATTATCTGAAGCCGAAGAAATTGTTTCTTATGTTGAAGAACATTTCCCAGATATTGAAGTAGAATTACACGAAGGTTTACAACCTGTATATGCATATTTATTAGCAGTAGAATAAAATATTAGATAAGACTGGACGGTTTCCGTCCAGTCTTTTTGACGTTAGAATGAGATACTCGATAGTAGCAATAGACATGAAACCGAAGGTTTGCTGCCGTCCTTCTGCTACTATAAAAATTCCTGTCTATTTTCTTTTTTAAACAACAGTTGACAGTATCTCTTTTCCTCTCTAAACTATAAAAGAATAAGACTATTGGAGGTGAAGAAATGGATAAAACAATATTTCAATCCGTAAGATTTTTATCGGGTGT
This sequence comes from uncultured Granulicatella sp., assembly GCA_947254045.1. GTDB lineage: Bacteria > Bacillota > Bacilli > Lactobacillales > Aerococcaceae > Granulicatella. The sequence continues at coordinate 16,386 of CAMYBO010000005.1, forward strand.
CGGACCTAAACGAATGGAACCATTACATGACTTAGGAATTGATACCATTTATGACTTACTAACCCATTTTCCATTTCGCTACGAAGACCTTCAAGTAAGAGATGTTTCCACTATCATGGATCAAGAAAAAGTCACATTAGCAGGAATCATTGTAACAGAACCAGTCGTTCATTATTATGGCTTTAAGAAAAATCGAATATCCTGTCGAATGGCGATTGGTGAACAAGTTATCCAAGTATCCTTTTTTAATCAACCCTATTTGAAAAATAAGTTAATCCAACATCAAGAATGTATTATTTTTGGGAAATGGGATGCAAAACGATCTACTTTGATGGGAATGAAAATTATTTCTACCAAAGAAGATATGGAAGAATCGTCCAATTTTGAAGCGGTATATCGAACGAATAAATCCATTCGACAAAGCACATTGTTGAAATTAATCCAAACAGCTTTACCGTTGTATAAAGAAAATATTCCAAATCCATTACCTTCTTCGATTCAGAAAAAAAGACAATTACTATCGCATCCAGAAGCGGTTGAAGGAATGCATTTTCCAAAAAATGAACGTCATTCAAAACAATCTAGACAGCAATTAGTGTATCAAGAATTATTTTGTTACCAACTAAAACTACAGAGTTTAAAAAAGAAGAGACATCATTCTCAAAAAGGACAAAGTATTTTATATGAAAATGCAGCATTAAAGGCATTTATTCAAACATTACCTTTTACATTAACAGAAGGACAAAAGAAAGTAGTCAATGAAATTTGCTATGACTTAAGAGCTCCTTATGAAATGAGTCGATTATTACAAGGAGACGTAGGAAGTGGGAAAACGGTTGTTGCTACAATTGCGATGGTTGCGACTGCTTTAACAGGAAAACAGGCTTGCTTAATGGTTCCAACAGAATTATTAGCAGATCAACATTACGAAACCATTTGTGCTTTAACGCAAGAAACAGAACTCAAAGTTGGAAAACTTACTGGAACAACAACCCTTAAAGAAAGACGTCAGTTATTAGAACAATTACAACAGGGAGAATTACAACTCTTAGTTGGGACTCATGCTTTATTCCAGGAAGATGTCATTTATCACGATTTAGCTTTCATTGTCATTGATGAACAGCATCGCTTTGGTGTAAAACAAAGAGCGCAATTAGCACAAAAAGGAACGGGAGTAAATGTATTGCAAATGACAGCAACCCCAATTCCAAGAACTTTAGCCATTACGACTTTTGGAGAAATGGATACATCCATCTTAAAAGAAGCTCCGAAAGGAAGACAGCCAATTAAAACATTTTGGGTTAAAGAACAAGAGTTGGAAAAAGTATATGATTATATCGAAAAACAAGTCCAATCAGGAAGACAAGCCTATGTCATTTCTCCTTTAATTGAAGAAAGTGAAAATTTAGATGTCCAAAATGCTACTGAAATTTATGAAATGATTTCTAAACGATTTGAAAATCGTTTGTCAGTAGGATTATTACATGGACGGTTAAAAAGCGACGAAAAAGAAAATGTCATGAATGCCTTCCAAAAAAATGAAGTACAAGTACTCGTTTCTACAACTGTTATTGAAGTAGGTGTAGACGTACCAAATGCCACTGTAATGGTCATTTTAGATGCAGATCGATTTGGATTAGCTCAATTACATCAGTTAAGAGGACGAGTAGGACGTGGAGAACATGCTTCTACGTGTATTTTGATTGCATCGCCTAAAACAGAGCAAGGAAAACAAAGAATGCAAATTATGTGTGAGTCAACAGATGGATTTTATTTAAGTCAGAAAGACTTAGAATTGCGTGGGTCTGGAGATGTTTTTGGACTTCGTCAATCTGGAATTCCAGAGTTTAAAGTGGCTGACATTGTACAAGATTATGATATACTAGAACAAGCAAGAGAAGATGCTATTACATTTGTTATCGAAGAAGAGGACAGTGTAGCTTATAAAGAAATACAAGAATTTATCGAACAAACAAGTCGTGAAACGGAGGAAGTTTTAAATGGTTAAAATTGCCATTGATGCGATGGGTGGAGATCACGCTCCAAAAGAAATTGTAGCAGGTGCTATTCAGGCAGCAAAAGAATATCCAGAAAATGAATTTCAATTATATGGAGATCAAGATAATATTCAAGCAGTGATGACAGAAACTCTACCAAATATTAGAATTATTCATTGTAGTGAAAAAGTAACAAGTGAAGATGAACCGGTTAAGGCTGTTCGTCGTAAAAAAGATGCTTCAATGGTAGTTGCAGCACAAGCTGTGAAAGATGGCGAAGCAGATGCTCTATTTTCAGCAGGAAATACTGGCGGATTACTAGCGAGTGGTTTATTAATTGTGGGTCGTATTAAAGGAATTGATCGTCCAGGGTTAATGCCAGTTTTACCAGTTGTTGGAAAAGAAAATCGTCAATTTATTTTAATGGATGTTGGTGCAAATGCTCAATGTAAAGTACAAAACTTAGAACAATTTGCAGTATTAGGTTCATACTATGCAAAATATGTATTAAAAATTGAAAATCCAACAGTTGGTTTATTAAATAATGGAACTGAAGAAGGTAAAGGAAATGATTTAGTAAAAAGTGTTTATCCACTTCTTCAAGAAAATTCATCGATTAATTTTGTTGGGAATGTTGAAGCAAGAGAAATTTTAAATGGAATTGCGGATGTTGTTGTAACTGATGGCTTTACGGGGAATGCAGTTTTAAAAACGATTGAAGGTACAGCTTTAACAATGATGAGTTTATTAAAGGAAAATATTTTAAATCAAGGGATTACCGGAAAACTAGGGGCTTTATTATTGAAGAATACTTTCCGTTCATTGAAAAATACTTTGGATTATTCTCAATTTGGGGGCGCAGTATTATTTGGATTGAAAGCTCCTGTAGTGAAGGCGCATGGTTCTTCTAGTGCAAGTAGTGTTTATTTTGCGTTGAAGCAAATTGATACGATTGTTCGAAGTGGCGTAGTGAAAGATTTGGTTGACTATTTTGAGGAGAACGAGAAATAGACTTTGCGTTATAGTAGCAAAGGACGGCAGCAAACCTTCGGTTTCATGCGATATCTACTATGCAAAGCTCTTCCTAAGAAGTACAAAAAAGTGACGTGCTGTTGTGGCAGACGTCACTTTTTTCGTTGATTAATTAAAAATTGTTGGGAATGTTAATAGAATTGAAATAATCCATAATAATGCAAAAGTCCATAAACAAAATTGAATGATAGACGGATATGATTTTTTCTTTTGTGGAACATATCCCTTTTTCTTTGAACGAAAACTATAAAGGAAAAAGTCAAAGTTTCCAGATTGAATGACTAATAAAGCTAATCCAATCATTAAAAAAGGGAAACTCAATAGTGTTAAACTATTTCCAATATAAACAAAGTCTAACATAAATTTATTCGTGAAGCTTCCATAAAGCAAAACGAGAATTATAAGGATAAAAGTAGTTCCTAGGGAATAGATTAAGATTCTTTTATTCAAGTGGATAACCTCTCTTATTATTTTGAAGAATCAGAATCTTCATCTTCTGTTTCCATAAAAGTAAAATTCTTTTCAATTAGCTCTGAGGCTTCGTTGATTAATTTTCTCATAGCAATATAAGATTGTAACATTCGAATCGCATTTGAAATACTAAAAGTGGCAAAAACACAACAAAAAATTGTTGAAAATTCCCAACCACGAATGGGAAGAAGTAGTACTGCTAAAAAAATAAAGAAACTAGCAATTAAAATTTCTAAAATAAAATGTACAAAAAATTGACGTTTACTAATCATTAAAAAGCCCTCCCCACCATTATTCTTTAAAAAAATCTTACAAGATTATACCATATTTTTCAAGTAATTTTTCTTGATTTTTTTTGACCAAATGAGTACTATAGTATTGTGGTTAGCACTTAAGAAGAATGAGTGCTAAAAAATTAAGGAGGTATGAATATGTTAAAACCGTTAAAAGATCGTGTTGTCATTCAAATGGTAGAACAAGAAGAAAAAACAGCAGGAGGGTTATTTTTACCAACTGCAGCACAAGAAAAATTACAATTTGCGACAGTGTTAGCTGTTAGTGAATTTACCGAAGAAAAAGATCGTCAAGTTCAAGTAGGAGACCGTGTTGTATTTGAAAAATATACAGGAACAGAAGTTAAATTAGATGGTCAAGAATATATTATTGTAAAAGAACAAGATATTATTGCAATTGTACAATAAGAAAGCGAGGAACTGAACAATGGTAAAAGATATTAAGTTTTCAGAAGATGCAAGAGCATCAATGCTACGTGGAGTAGATATTTTAGCAAATACAGTAAAAGTAACTTTAGGACCTAAAGGTCGTAATGTTGTATTAGAAAAAGCATTTGGTTCACCATTAATTACAAATGATGGGGTAACAATTGCAAAAGAAATTGAATTAGAAGATCATTTTGAAAATATGGGAGCTAAATTAGTAGCAGAAGTAGCTTCTAAAACAAATGATATTGCTGGAGACGGAACAACAACTGCAACAGTTTTAACGCAAGCAATTGTTCGTGAAGGATTAAAAAATGTTACAGCAGGGGCAAATCCAGTAGGTATTCGTCGTGGGATTGAATTAGCAACACGTGCTGCTGTAGAAGAATTACACAAAATTTCTCGTCCGGTAGAATCAAAAGAAGCAATTGCACAAGTAGCAGCTATTTCTTCTGGTTCTCAAGAAGTCGGTAGTTTAATTGCAGAAGCAATGGAAAAAGTAGGAAACGATGGCGTTATTACAATTGAAGAATCTAAAGGGATTGAAACAGAATTAGATGTTGTAGAAGGTATGCAATTTGATCGTGGATACTTATCTCAATATATGGTAACTGATAACGATAAAATGGTTGCTCATTTAGATAATCCATTTATTTTAATTACAGATAAAAAAGTTTCTAATATTCAAGAAATTATTCCATTATTAGAACAAATTGTTCAACAAGGTCGTGCATTATTAATTATTGCGGATGACGTAGATGGAGAAGCATTACCAACATTAGTTTTAAATAAATTACGTGGAACATTTAATGTAGTTGCTGTTAAAGCACCAGGATTTGGTGACCGTCGAAAAGCAATGTTAGAAGATATTGCGGTATTAACAGGTGCTCAAGTCATTACAGAAGATTTAGGATTAGAATTAAAAGATGCTACTTTAGCACAATTAGGTACAGCTGGAAAAGTAGTCGTTTCTAAAGACAATACAACTATTGTTGAAGGAGCAGGTTCAAAAGAATTAATTGCGAATCGTGTAGCTTTAATTCGTTCTCAAGCACAAGATACAACAAGTGATTTTGATCGTGAAAAATTACAAGAACGTTTAGCAAAATTATCAGGTGGAGTAGCCGTTATTAAAGTAGGTGCTGCAACTGAAACAGAATTAAAAGAGAAAAAATTACGTATTGAAGATGCCTTAAATGCAACACGTGCTGCTGTTGAAGAAGGAATTGTTTCTGGTGGTGGAACTGCACTAGTGAATGTTCAAAAAACAGTAGATGCGTTAGAATTAGAAGGGGACGAAGCAACAGGAGCAAAAATTGTTTCTCGTTCATTAGAAGAACCACTTCGTCAAATTGCAACAAATGCAGGATTAGAAGGTTCAGTAATTGTGGCTCATTTGAAAGCTCAAGAGTTAGGAATTGGATATAATGCAGCAAGTGATGAATGGGTGAATATGATTGAAGCAGGAATTGTAGATCCTACTAAAGTAACTCGTTCTGCTTTACAAAATGCAGCATCTGTATCTGCTTTATTATTAACAACTGAAGCGGTAGTAGCAGATAAACCAAACCCAGCTGCACCAGCAATGCCTGGAATGGATCCAGGAATGGGTATGATGTAATTGTAATATATATAAACTAGACTTCTCTGAAGCAGCATAGGGGACGCAAGCAACGAGAAGTCTGTTTATTTGGTTGTTTATTTATAAGAATACGAATAAAAGTAAGACTTCTCTGAAGTAGCAAAGTGAACGTAACTGGGCGTGGGCTACTTCGAGAAGTCTTTTTCATTTTTTATGAAAAATTCTCTTATTTTCATAAAAAACATTGAAATCTGTAAAGTTGTGGTATATACTACTGTATATACATTAGAAAAAGAGGATATATTCAATGAAAAAGAATAGATTTTTAACGTTAACAGCTTTACTAACAGCAATTGCGATTGTTGTTCCGATTATAATGCCATTTAAAATTGTCATTCCACCGGCATCATATACTTTAGGAAGTCACGTAGCTATTTTTATTGCGATGTTTCTTTCTCCATGGATGACGGTATTTGTTGTATTAGGTTCAACACTTGGATTTTTATTAGCGGGATTTCCATTTATTATTGTGTTAAGAGCATTTTCTCATATTTTATTTGGGACATTAGGGGCTATTTATTTAAGAAAGTTCCCAAATATATTAGAAAATAAAAAGTCTTCATGGGTATTCAATATTGTTTTAGCAATTATTCATGCCATTGGTGAAGTATTTGTATGTTTTGTATTTTATAGTGTGACAGGTCAAGATCTTCAAAAATTATTATATGTTTTATTTGTCTTAGTTGGAGTTGGTACGATTATTCATAGTATGGTAGACTATGTAATAGCGATTGGTATTTATCGTTCATTAAAGAAAATCCATAAGAGAGAGGGTTAATAGTGACCATTACACGTAGAAAGCAATTATTGAGTTTATTAAAAGAATCTTCATCAGCGATTAACGGACAGCAATTAGCGGACCATTTTCATGTGACAAGACAAATTATTGTTCAGGATATTGCCATTTTACGTGCAGATGGGGAAGAAATTATCTCAACAAATCGAGGCTATATTCATTCTGCTTCTAAGCAACCGCAACAAATGCATCGTTTGTTTAAGGTGAAACATACGATTGATGATATTGAAGATGAATTGCTTGCTATTGTGGATAATGGTGGTAAGGTCAAAACGGTTTTAGTGGATCATCCGGTATATGGGGAAATTCAAACGTTGTTGAAAATGACTTGTCGAAGAGATATTGTTCATTTTATGAAGCAAGTAGAGGAAACGGAATTTCGTCCATTGTCTGAGTTAACGGATGGGGTTCATTATCATTTAGTGGAAGCTGATACGAAACAAGATTTAGATGAAATTGAGAAAGCTTTGAGAGAGTTGGGATTTTTAATCGACGACTCTTTATAAAATACGTATAGACTTTCTGTTATAGTAGTAGAAGACGCAAGCAGCCTCGCAAAAGCGAGTCTCATTGCTAAAAATTGAGCCTAGGTCTCAATTTTTCTTGTGATAAAATCTGCGAGGCAGTTTTTATCACTGGTACTACTATGGAAAGTCTTACTTGTTGGATGTGTATTTGTGGGAGTGCGTTTAGAGTATAGACTTTCTGTTATAGTAGTAGAAGACGCAAGCAAATCGTTACTACTATAAAAAATAATACTTGTGTTCGTCTCTATATAAAAACAAGACTTACCTTTAAAGTAAGTCTTGTTTTTTTCTATCAGTTATTCGTTGAGTGGTGTTGAATCAATTTGTATGCTGGGGAATTTTCTAATTCTTGTTTTCGGTATTCCAGTAAAAAATCGAGAGCTTCTTGTGCAATGGAAGAAATTGGTGAATGTTGTTCTAAGCCTTTAGCAATCCAGTAAATATAGCTATTAAAATCTTCATCCTCTTCAATTTCTAATAGTGTTTGAAAATTTTCAGGATGGAATAATCCTAATTGTTGTCTGCGAGTATGAATGCTCATCCAATGTCGATGGTCGAATGATATCAATTCAATATGAGGTTTCATTGAATCGATTAACTCTTCAAAAGAAGAAGCAATTGTTAACCATTGATCCATCTCTATATCAATGAGTCGAATGCTAGGTTCTTTTCCTTTTTCAAGATAATCAAAACAATAGTAAACAGATTCATCTTTAAAAAAGGGAATAAAATAATCGGGTAGTTCTGTTTCTTCAGGCAAAAAGCAGTCATCTAATAAACTTATCCAATTTCCTTTTTCTAACCCTGCAATACCATTTAAGAGAGTATAGTCTAAGCCGAATCGAGTAGGTTCAATGGTAGTTATTTTTGAATGAAGAAAATAACCAGCTCCTTCCTTTTGAATCCATTGTAAATAACTTTCTGGTAAGTCGCTAATAGTCCATTGATGATGGATAGGTGTAGCAGGATCTAATAGTGCTTTTGTAAAAGCTTGTTGAATCAGTGACATGTTTTCCTCCAAAAATTAGGTCTAAAGTATGAGGTAAGTTGTAGTAAATATGGTAGAATAAGCTCAATTAATCAATAATAGTTTGCAAAACTAATTCGATTTGTTACAATTAACTGTATAAAATATAAAGGAGTGTGTCAATATGACATTATGGATTATTTTAGGAATTATTGCAGTAGTCATTATCTGGGGAGTATCTGCATATAATGGTATTGTAAAATTAAAAAACTGGGTTAGCGAAGCAGCAGCTCAAATTGATGTTCAATTAGGAAGAAGAAATGATTTAATTCCGAACCTTGTAGAAACTGTTAAAGGTTATGCAAAACATGAACAAGAAACACTTTCTCAAGTAATTGCAATGAGAAATCAATTAACAAATATGGGAAGCGACGCTTCAGTTCAAGAAAAAATGGATGTTTCAAATCAATTAAGTGGATCATTAAAAACAATTTTTGCGCTTTCAGAAAGCTATCCTGATTTAAAAGCAAATACAAACTTTATTAAATTACAAGAAGAATTAACAAATACAGAAAATAAAATTGCTTATTCACGTCAATTATACAATTCAAGCGTGGCACAATATAATATTAAAATTCAAATGGTTCCAAACAATATTATTGCGAATTTTGGTGGATTTACAAAAGAACAAATGTTAGAAATTCCAGCAGAAGAACGTGCAGTTCCAAAAGTTCAATTCTAAAATTGAGCATAGGTGAAGAAGATGATGTATGAACAAATTGCTGCCAATAAAAGAAAAACTTGGTTGGTAGTTGGATTCTATCTAATATTATTTCTATTGGTTGGTGTTGGTCTAGGATACACCTTAATTGATAATGCTGTTGCCGGAATGGTTATTGCACTAGTTGCAGGTGGATTGTATACAATGATGATGATGAGTCAATCTACAGATGTTGTGATGCGATTAAATCATGCGACTGAAGTGACGGAATACGAACAAGCACCTCAGTTGTGGCATATTGTGGAAGATATGGCGATGGTTGCAAAAGTTCCAAGACCAAGAATATTTGTGATTCAAGATGACTCTCCAAATGCATTTGCAACTGGAAATTCTCCTGAAAAAGCAGCAGTTGCTGTAACAACAGGTTTATTACAACGTTTGAATCGTGAGGAATTAGAAGGAGTTTTAGCTCATGAATTTGCTCATATTCGAAATTATGATGTAAGATTACAAACGATTGCGATTGCACTTGGTGCAGTGATTGCTATTTTAGTACAATTTGGAAGTCGAATGATGTTTTTTGGTCGTTCTTCGAGACGATCAAAAGATGAGGATAATGGAATTGCAGCGATTATGATGGTGATTTCTATTTTAGCAATGATTTTAGGGCCATTTATGTCTACAATTTTACAATTAGCAATTTCAAGAAATCGTGAATATTTAGCAGACGCTACAGCAGTAGAATTTACTAGAAATCCTCAAGGATTAATTTCAGCACTTGAAAAAATCTCTCAAGCTCCAGCGATGGAAGAAGCTGATCCTCAAAGTGCAGCATTATATATTGCTAATCCTTTTAAAAAGGGAAATGAAGAGAAAGATTCTTGGTTTGCAACACATCCTGCAACAAGTAATCGTATTAAACGTTTAAGAGAAATGTAGGATAAAGACAATTGAAGTTTTATTGAGAAAGGCTTTAATTGTCTTTATTTCATTTTTGTTACAAAGAAAAAGCTTTCACATGGAATTTGTAATGAAATAAATATACATAAACAGGGATATTTCCCCTATAATAGTAATGTGGAATAAGTATAAGGGAGGAGTTTTGTGATGCAATCAATTTATGTACATTTGGATTCGATTTCGAATCATGTATTAAGTCTGTCTCTTATACACATCTGACGCTGCCGACGACCTAACACAGGTGT